>DATHLW010000058.1:0-8513 GCA_035487675.1 Mucilaginibacter sp.
AAACTTGCGGCCATATTTGATGTTATTACGGTTATAGTTCTTAAAGATCAGCGTATAAAAATCTGCCGATAACCTGGTGTCTTCGGTGATCTCCTCCCTGACCTGGCTGAAATCGATCACTGCAACAAGCGGATGTTGCACGGCTTGTTCCAGCCTGAAAAACTGAAACAAGTCCGCAATGGTCCGCATGTGAATGAATTTACTCATGTTTCACAAATATATTATAATTTGAACTGTGCTTTCATGCCGCCGATAAAGGTACTGTCATCAAGGTGTTGGCGCTGGGCAATAATTGCTTTGGCATCGTCCCCAGCGATGTAGCGTAATTGGTCTGTACCATCGGTAGCGGCCTGGTAAATAATTCCGGCAACTACGCTGGCAGGTGATGCCTGGGCGAACATGGTGCCTACCGTTTCTATCACTTTGTCAACGATCGGTTGATATTCCGCGATGCTTTCATCATTGCTGAAGTCGAGAGAACGGCCGGTAAAATCAGTGGCGATGGCACCGGGTTCAACGATCTTCACCTTGCCGCCAAATTGTTCCGCCTCGTAGTTTAACGATTCGGAAATACCTTCCACTGCAAACTTGGTTCCGTGGTAAAGCGTGCCTAAAGGGAAGGCCATTTTGCCGCCGGTGGAAGAAATATTGATGATGATGCCGCCCTTGTTGGCACGGAAATGAGGCAGCAGGGTTTTGGTTACATCGAGCAGCCCGATCACGTTGGTGTTGAACTGACGGACAATCTGTTCTCTTGAAAATGATTCCAGGATACCAAAAGCGCCGTAACCGGCATTGTTCACCAGAACATCGATCCGACCAAATTTGGCAATGCCCTCATTTACGGCATGATCGATCGAAGCCAGATCCGTTACATCCAGTTTAGTGACAAATGTATTCTCTAATATATTCAGTTCTGTTTCGCCGGCGGGGTTACGCATGGTAGCGATAACGTTCCAGCCTTGTGATTGAAATAATTTGGCGGTTTCGCGACCGATGCCGCTACTGGCGCCTGTAATTAAGATAGTTTTCATGATATTCTCGTTTTAAATGCTGAACCAAAGGTCCACCAAAAAACGAGGCAACCGTTAACACGAATCCCGGCATGTTGTATACTTTTTACGGATATTGAGGTATCGCTTATTCAAATGGCACGCTTAGACAGGCCAGGTAGTTTTGACCATCCAAAATAGGAAGCCGTAAACCGGGTGTTTTAACATAAAAAATAGGGTGTTTTAACGGGTTGATAATTAATGTTTTTTGAGATATATTCAAACATCAATCTTAACCTTAGGATTATGAAACTAAAATCAATAGTTGCAGTTTTCATAACATTTTTTTTAGCAATAAATGCTTTAGCTTTGAGTGGTCAGACAATTCCGACTACCCTTTCAAACCCTTCAGCTCAAATAACTAAAATACCTTACGTTATAAAAGTAAAGGCGAGGAACGTTGATAGTGTTGATAAAACAAAAAATATTGCTTTCCCGGGAGATCTTATATTGGTCGAGATAACAAACCCTAAAGAATTTGTTGACCAACGAGGGCCGGATCGTAATAAAATCGTGTTGTATGCTGATGGTGTTGAGTTAAAAGGAATCACTTCTGATCTATTTAATAATATCAGGAAGGAGGACTTTAAAGCAACTGACACTGTAGCCTGGATACCATTTATTTTAAAAAGGGACACGTCAACCAAAGTAGCCTGGGATTACTTGTATAAACTTTCAAGTATCACTGATCCAAACAAGCTTAAGGTAAATATTACGGTTGCATGGGGTAATATGTTACCTGTAAGAGTGAGAAAAACGGATGTAACTAATACTGAAATAATCATTGTTTATTTTAATAAATGGGAGCTTGTTGTCCTGGTGTTTGTTTATATCGGATTACTCATTGGACTAGGTATAATGGTAGTCAAAACGGATATACTAAAAGAGGGAGTAGATGGCGCATACAGCTTAGCTCAGACACAACTTGCCTTTTGGACAATACTTATAATGGGGGGCTTTATCTATTCATTTGTTCTGACAGAGATAGCATCTACCCTTAATACTTCTGTTCTACTCTTGCTCGGGATAAATATCGGAGCTAACGGTGTGGCCAACTATATCGATTATTTCAAGAAAACACGTCCGGGCACCACCTATACACCAAAACAAACCCAAGGCTTTTGGAGAGATATTTTAGGTGATGGTACAAGCATAAATATCCAACGTTTTCAGACAGTCGCTTGGAATGTAGTTTTAGGGGCTTATTTTACCTTTTATACTTTTCAAAACAAAACAATGCCGGTTTTCCCAGATGTACTATTGACACTGGCCGGTGTAAGCTCTTTAACTTATGTTGCAGCTAAACCAACGGAGACTTAGACAATAACCTGTTTGATTTGCCCCGCTCCCGCGAGTTTAGCGTGTGTACCTCGTGGTTTATCTAAGTTAACCTTTCAGCTTAACTTCCATTTATATACTCATTAACTCTGTTTTATCTCATAAGCTGAAAGCTTAATTTAAGCAACCACGTGTTACAAACCCGTGGGGCGGGGAAAATAGGTGTTCGATTGGAGTCACTCTCTCTACTTAATTACAGCCCGCCATCCTTTGAGGCTTTAAAGTACTCATTAAATAGTTTCTAAAGGTCAACATTCAGTGTTAATTTAACACCGTATTTTGAAACGCCCGGATGATCAAGATAGTTGAACCGCCTGATACCATCCACCCGCAGCAACTTAAAAATATTACCGATACCCACACCTGCTTCGGTATAAGGTATATTCCCTAACGTATACGTACCCGAAGTGCCTGCTGCCGGAGCTGGAAAATTATACAGGCCGCCGGTTAATAAGGGATTGTTTTCTGCCCGCAACCCGCCATAAAGAACTTTAAAGGATAGATATTCGCGCCATTTTAAATGATCGATCAACGGGAGCTTGTTTAAAAAAAAGCCGTTAAAGCTTTGTGTAATGTTCAATCCGGCGTAATGATCACTCACAAACTCAAGGTAATGCATCTGGTTATAAGCATTCGGGTCATACACAATAGATTGATTGGCATTGCTGATATTCAACAGCGGGTACGGAACCTTACCAGTGATCAACCCACCCAGCAAGGTAACATCCGCAAAACCCAGTTGCGACAGGTAAAAGCGTTTTACTACTGTAGCTGTAACAGAGTTATAATTATTGGTGCTGTTAAATACGCCCTTAAGCCCCTGGCTTATTAACATTGTAAAGATTGGATATTTATATTGAATGATATTCCTGCTGTTTGTGCCCTGGAAGATCTGCTCATGCGGTGCATAGCGCAGCGATAAAGTAAACACGCTCGATGTGATATGATCCACTACAGTTTGCTGCGGATCGTTCAACGTATACTTCAGCGATCCTGCTGCCTGCTGTATCCGGTGGTAAAACCCCGCATCAAAAGAAAAATGATTGTCATACTCTTTTACATAATCCAACTTAAAAATATTCGAATAAAAATAATAACGGCTTGTTCCGGTCTGGAATGATGAGAGGGGTGTCCTGAAATTTCTGTTGTTTGGGCTTTGTCCCGGCAGACCAATATCGTATTGCTGGTTGATCGCTAAATAATCGTTTGGGTAACGGTAATGAGGTGTTTCATTGAATGAATAATAAACCGTTGCACTGTACTTGAACTGATGATCGAGCGTACCGTCAGCGAGATAGCCTTCCAGGTAAATGGTCTTATTGAATTCAGGCGTGGTGCGTCCACCCACGCCCAGCCGCACACCTTCTATGGTGCTGTAGGAAACCAGGTCACCGGTATTGAACTGAAATGGTCCTGTATCGGCAAATCCTCCGTTAAGCGTAGAAGCGATCCAGGTAGCCCTCTTAAAAGATTTCATTTTTTCAAGCCGGCCAATGTGCTGATAGAAGTCGGCTTCTTTTTTGGGTAGTGTATCCGGTCGTTGTTTTGTCCAGTAAGCACTATCTGGCTGGCTAAAATCAGGCAAAACCTGTTCGCTTTTACCCTGGTAAAATGCCTGATCGAGCGGTTGATCGGCCAGGTAGTTGGTATAATAGATCGTTCGCTGGCCTTTTACTCCAAACCCTTTGTTTTTTAATATGCCAAAATCTGCTTTAGCATCGCTTTTAACAAGGAAATAACGGCCCGAGGGTTGTTTCTGAAAATCTAAATCAACTTTAAGGCTGCGTAAAAAATTGATATTGATCTGGCTGTTCACATTTAATTCGCAGGAAGTTACCGCATATGTCCCGTTTAGTGTAACCAATAAATGGCCTTCAAAAAGCAGGTCCCCCTTATTACGGGGTATAAAACTCAGTTCAACTAACGTATCGTTACCAGATCTGATCGTATCGGTAATGAAGAACTTATAAAAATCTGGCGAGTGATTGGCTATAGGACTTAATAACTGGTTGTTAATAATAAATATATTGTTTTCATAAATATCAACCTGGTCGCCGTAAAGCCTGTTCAAATAAATATTGACGCCGGCAGTATCTATAAATTTAACAATATTGCTTTCTTTTTGGGCAACCAATACTTTGATAGACTTTTCGGGCTCTTTACGCAAATACTGACGGTGCCGCTTTTCACTAAGGTAAACTTCAGCGGATAGCTTCCCGCCAACGGTGTCCAGCATAAACCGGTAAGGACGGAACAAAACGTTATTGATCAATATTGGAGGTATATCAAAAAACGTAAGTCCGATGCGTTCATACTGATCATATTGCAAATAATTGGAGGTTTGTGGGCGGTTGGCGTCTTTGTGGGCAATAACCTGCCGTATCAATTCTACCGCCGGGTTATCCTTATTACGATAAGGTTTGATGCTTCGTGCCCTAACGGCTACTTCCCTGAGTTGTGTTTGGCTTTTTTCCAGTTTAATATGTATTTCATTTTCCGTACCCGGCGATACTATTCTTAAAAGCGGCTTATATCCAATGGCCGAAACCACGATGCGTGAAAATGAGCCTGAAGCGGATAAAATGAACTTGCCGAGGCTATCTGTAGTGATGCCAGTATGTGTATTTGCAAAAGTTATGCTAACACGGGGCACGGGTTGCCCCGTCTCTGAATCGGTAACAACGCCACTAACGGTGGTTCGTTGTGCAAAACAGGAAAACGACAAAAGCAGGCACGTGCAGCACAATAAGCACCTCCGGCTAAACAATAAGAAATTTGCCCCCAATATCAACAAATTAACAACTGTAACGTAAACATCAGGCCATATCGTTTGTTTAGGTGTTAAATTAACGTTGAATTCTGTTTAGAGGTTGAATTATATCAAACTGCACTTGAGTATCCACCCGCAGTTTGATATAATTTAGCACCCCGCTCCCGCGAGTTTAGCCTGACGTAACTCGTGGGTTATCTAAGTTGAGCTGAAAGCTTACTATTCTTATTTTTTAAAAGCAGTTTAAAAACCATTAAGTGTGCCAATAAAAGTATTGGTACATAAAGAATAACGATATAATACCCTGCACCTAAAGATGGAAGAATACTATACCTGGGGCCATCAACAAATGCTAATAATAAATCGATGAACCCAAGAATATTGAATATCCATAAAAGAGGCCGAAACAGTTTGCTATTTATCAGCGAAAGAGTTATAAGGGCCAAAATAGCCGCTGTAAAATCGCCAAATGCGGCAGGCAATGCCCAGGCAGGATTAAGACCTGCATTAACCACACCCGGTATAAGAAAAGACAAACCCGCGAAGCGAAAAGAATTTAAAAAGAGAATGGGCTGCACTGCTTTTTTTAACTCGAGATCTTTAATCTGAAGCCAAAGATATTTTTTGCTTATTTTATTCCATACAATAAGGCTCATTAAAATGCTGATTGCGAACAATATTCCTGTTTCCATAATTAATTTATTTATAATGCAAAGGAAACAGGAACAAGAAAAAAGGCAGTTGCCATATGACAAAAACTGAATTGTCATTTGGCAAATAAAATGTACTTAGTGTTTAGAGAATTCCCGCCTGATTCTGCTTAGTGATGAATTAGTAACTCCAAGATAAGAGGCTATATATTTTAACTGGACAAATTGAAAAATCTCTTTGTCATCTTTTATTAAATCTTCGTAGCGTTGCTCTGCCGACTTATTGATCACGGCAAGTGTTCGCTTTTTGAATGAAACAAGCTCTTTAACTAAC
Source organism: Mucilaginibacter sp. (assembly GCA_035487675.1). Taxonomy (GTDB): domain Bacteria; phylum Bacteroidota; class Bacteroidia; order Sphingobacteriales; family Sphingobacteriaceae; genus Mucilaginibacter. The sequence continues at coordinate 6,145 of DATHLW010000058.1, forward strand.
ATTCCCCTGCCATATTCTCTATATTCAGGAATGGAATGAAAAAGGGTATTCATTTTTTCGAAAGTAATCGTATACGCAAGACAATCCGTAATGGCCTGAATATTTTCCTGTGAGGCAGTCTGAAGGAAAAAAGAAGCATGATCGTAAACCTGGCGGTTCTTTGCATAAAAATTTGTTGTCACTTCATCACCTTTCAAATCAAAAGTATAAGCCCTCATAAGCCCTTCTGCCAAGTAGAGAAAGTCGCTTACTTTGCCTTCCTTTAGAAAAAATTCATTTTTTGAAAGTTTTCTCTCTTCAAAATGGTCAACAATATTCATAATTGTCTCCAAAGACATGGAAGAATTTTTCTGAAAAAAGTCTATTAGAGGTTGTTTGTTCATTAGTTTGCGGATGACATCTATTTATTTAAGCTTCGCAAGGAATAAAATGTATTTCATCTAAGTTACAAAAGTCCTGCAGACAGGCAATTTATGATATAAGAAGTAGATAGTAACGATGGCCGTTCATTGAGCGGAATCGAGGCATTTATCATTAAAAATAATAGTTGCAAATTTTGTGGGTCTACGCGAAATGCTTGGATAGGTGGGGCGAGGGACTTTTTGCTTTAAATCCCACCGTCTACAGCCACCTTCTCCGTCACTCTAAAATCATCATCCGTAGTAAAATAATTCAACGACAATACCCATATGACGGACATGCCCAGGGTTACTTTTTGTAAGGTGGGCAGAAGCTCCAGAAAACTGCGGGTGTAATAGCTGTAACTGGCAGTATAAAGAGATATAAGATAAACGACGCAAAGGATTTTAAATAAATGCAGTTTGGATTTGAACACAAACACGGTAACATAAAATATAGCTACAAGGGCCGATGTGCAGGAGATGGTGACCGCCAGATCGTGCAGAGGCGTTACCGCTAAAAAGGCAAACACCATGGCAACGAACCCAAAATGGCGGATAATACGCGAGGAGCTCTTTACAGGTATCCGGGTTGAAAAACTGACAAAGAACCAACCCACACTGCTGCAAAAGAACAACATGCCAAAGTCGGCCCAAATGCGTGCGGTGTTTTCACCCCCGTTAACCGCCTTCGGACCAAACAGGTTGCTCAGATAATTATTCACCCAGTCATACCCAACAGAATTTTTGTTGCGCTGAGAGCCGCCGGGATAATGCAGGGTAGCCAAATACAACAACACCAATGAAATGATGATGCCTATCAGAATTGGATGTTTCTTAAGCATGTAATATCGGTTTGGTTGGTTTGAATTTAGGTTGAATTGATGACGTTGACGGGGCGTGGCCACATACTAAATTACAAAATATCTGAGTAATTCAAAGTTGCTTACCAGGGCGGTAGGGGTACTGACAGTAATTTGTCAGTACTATGAAAAAGTTAAGTAGTTGTTGATCAGTTATTTAATTATTGTTCATGGGCGTTCACGCGTGAACATGAACATCACACTCGAATATTTTTTCAAATAAATTTGCGTAACCCAAAAGTTACTTATACATTTGGGTAACTTTAAAGTTACCTATTATAACATCACACATCAGAAGGTGTAGAATTATTTAAGAAATCCGATTTGACTGAACGCTCTTAAACAATAAAATTAAAAAGTCATGAAAACAGCAACATTAACCGAACAACAAAACTACCACAGCAGCATTGTGGTAAACGCAAGTGCTAACGAAGTCTATGACAAGATCAGCCGTGTAAATGAATGGTGGGCATCAAATTTTGAAGGCAGCGCCAAAAACTTAGGCGATGTTTTCAGCGTGAGGTGGGGAGACACTTTTGTCATCTTTAAAATTGCTGAAGCTATTCCGGGTGAGAAGGTTACCTGGTTGGTTACAGATTGTCACCTACCCTGGCTGAAAAACAAAAAAGAGTGGAACAATACCCAGGTTGTATTTGAAATCTCGGAAGAAAACAATGCCACTAAAGTTGACATGACACATGTCGGTTTAACCCCTGAGGCAGAGTGTTACGAGAATTGTGAAACCGGCTGGAACCATTATATCAAAAAGAGTTTACCCAAATTTATAGAAGAAGGACTGGGTGTGCTTCAGAAAGGTTAAGATATATTCGGATCTGTAAATAAAAAAGACCAACCTCATGGGCTGGTCTTTTTTGCGACACTGCAATAATTATTTATTGCTAACTGCCAACTGCGAGCTGTCAACTGTCCGTCCCGGATAAACCTTTAAGGCTTCTTCCAGGCAGGACATGGCTTTTTCAATGTCGTTATTATTTAGAACATAAGCCAGTCTTACCTCGTTTTCGCCGGCACTAGGTGTGCTGTAAAAGCCTGTTGCCGGGGCCATCATCACCGTTTGGTTTTCATAGCTAAACTCTTCCAGCATCCA
>DATHLW010000059.1:0-8857 GCA_035487675.1 Mucilaginibacter sp.
GCCATTGGACGCGGCTAAAAAGCCCCAGAAGAAAAATACAGTGATGATAGTATACAGCGCTGTGCCATAACTCTTTGATTTGTTTGGTTCCATTTCTGTTATTTAGGTTGGAATAGTAAGTTTACAAGATACTAACATAGAGATTATTTTTTATAAATCGATATGTACTTTTTTAAATTATAAAATCCGACTTTTAAGTTTGGTTGTTTACTACTAAAAATCGCATATTCGTTCCCGGCTAACGGGAACCAACATTCCAAAGCCTAAAAATTAATGATAGAAGCTGTAATCAGGGGGATTGGGATAGGATTAGTGCTCACGTTTTTGACAGGTCCGGTCTTTTTTGCATTGATCAAAACAAGCATCGAAAAAGGCTTTCATGCAGGCATTGCTATGGCCCTTGGTGTAGTTACCAGTGATGTGGTATTTGTTGGCGCCATTCTGTTCGGCTCACAGTATTTTGATATTTCCAGCCACGATAAACAACATGCAGGTATAGTAGGCTGCGCTATTCTCGTCGCATTAGGGATTTACTATATCTTCAAAAAATCCGAAGTGAATTATAACAATACTGTCCCGTCAAGGTTAAAGCGAACAGGATATTTTCTAAAGGGATTTCTGATGTGTATCCTTAACCCTACCCTCCTGTTTCACTGGACGGTAGTGATTACAACTGCCAGCACATTGTATATAAATAGTGTACCTAACCGTTCACTAAAAATTGGCGTCATGTTCCTAACCATTCTGATCGTTCAGTTTGGCCTGGATACAACGAAGGCATTTTATGCTAATAAGCTCCGTGACAGGATTTCTGTTAAGTTTGTTCACCGGCTCAATGAAGTTGCCGGCATAGCGCTCATCATCGCAGCGCTGATACTATTTGACAAGCTGGTAACGCATTACGTTTTTGCGCCGTTTAGCTCCTGAGTGGTCATTAGTCATTAGTCACTAGTCATTAAATCTATTTCGCGACTATAATCAACAACCCAACATTCCGCAATCGGCAATTCGCATTCCGCAATAAAAGAAATTCACTACTCACCACTCACTATCTTACATATACCCCCTCTGGTTCTTTCCTTCCATCCAGTTTACAAAAGCACGGTTCACTACTTTGTTACCGCCTGGTGTAGGGAAATCGCCGGAGAAATACCAGTCTCCTGTATTATCAGGGCAGGCCGTGTGAAGATTATCCAATGTTTGATATATTACCTGAACCTCAGCATTAATTTCCTTTGGTGTGATGATCTTGGCAATACGGTCTGAAATCTGCTGATCGGTAAACTGATCGTAAATAGCCTTTACATAGTTTTCAACCTGCTCTTTTGGTAACGAAGCGCTATCCTTGCATTTTTTGTAAACATCAAGGATAACATCTTCTTTCTTCATCTCTTTTAACAGGCTGATAGCTGCTTCGAAAGCAACAAACTCGCCCATACGCGACATGTCGATGCCATAACAATCAGGGTAACGTATCTGCGGGGCAGATGAAACCACTACGATCTTTTTAGGGCCTAAACGGTCCAATATTTTCAGGATACTTTGCTTCAATGTAGTACCACGAACGATGGAGTCATCTAACACTACCAATGTATCTGTTCCTTTTTTGATCAGTCCATAAGTCGTATCATACACGTGTGCCACCATTTCGCTGCGATCGGCATCCTGGGTAATAAAAGTACGGAGCTTCACATCTTTAATGGCAATCTTCTCTACACGGGGTGCCAGGCACAATACCTCATTCAACTCTTCGTCACTGATCTTGTCGTCCCTGTTCAACAGGCGATCTTTCTGATAACCTTTAATGTATTTATGTACACCCTCAACCATCCCATAGAAAGCTACCTCAGCAGTATTGGGAATGTAGGAAAATACGGTATTCTGAATATCATTGTTAACCGCGTCCAGTATTTGCGGGCAAAGTAACCGGCCCAATTGCTTACGTTCGCGATAAATAGCCGCGTCGCTTCCGCGGGAGAAATAAATACGTTCAAATGAGCACGATTTCTTCTCAAGAGGCTCGCTGAACATCTCTTCCCTGGTCTTTCCGTTCTTTTTAACGATCAAAGCATGGCCCGGCTGTATCTCTTTAATATCCTCATAAGGTATATTAAAAGCTGTTTGCAGGGCCGGGCGTTCCGAAGCTGCAACTACCACCTCATCATTCTGAAAATAATATGCCGGCCTGATCCCCGAAGGGTCGCGCATCACAAAGGCATCACCATGACCGAAAATACCTGCTATGGTATATCCCCCATCCCAGTTTTTGGCTGATTTACGCAATATTTTGGCAACATCAAGATCCTTAGCAATCAGCTTGCTGATCTCCCTGTTATCATCATGTCCTTCTCTTTTATATTGATCAAAAAGGCCCTGATTTTCGGTATCCAGGAAGTGGCCTATTTTTTCCAAAACTGTTATGGTATCAGCTTTTTCTTTAGGATGCTGTCCCAGGTCGTATAACTGTTGCAGCAATTCATCAACATTGGTCATGTTGAAGTTACCGGCGATTACCAGGTTACGGGTTTGCCAGTTGTTCTGCCTCAAGAACGGGTGACAGTTCTCAATGCTGTTTTTTCCGTGAGTCCCATAACGCAGGTGTCCCAATAAAACCTCGCCGGTAAAACTCACATTTTCCTTCAGCCATTCTGCATCAGCCAGTTTTTCGGGTTGTTCCTTTTGTATATCAGCAAATTTCTTCTGGATATATTCAAAAATGTCCGCTACAGCGTTTGAGGCCATCGACCTGTGCCTGCTGATGTAACGTTTACCCGGCTCAATATCCAGTTTAATGGTAGCCACGCCCGCACCATCCTGGCCCCGGTTATGCTGTTTTTCCATTAAGAGATAGAGCTTGTTTATTCCATACAGCGCGGTGCCGTATTTTTTTTGGTAATAAGAGAGTGGCTTTAATAAGCGGATAAATGCCACACCGCATTCATGTTTAATCTGATCACTCATGATTTGTAATGAGGCTGCAAAAGTACAATTTTAATGTTGGAACTTTAAATTAACAATGTCATTAGATTGCATTAATATTTGGAGATAATTGGCCATTGAAAAAGGTCATTGAAGTGCTGTTATGAGCATATTTTAACATTTTGTATTCAAATCTGTGTATTCTGTCTAAAATTCCTGTTACTAAACATACGTTTGATAAAGTATATTTATTTTAGAAAACATCAATTTTTACATTATGAAAAGATATTCCTTACTTATATATATCCTATCCGTTTTAGGTGTTACCAGAGTTTCCGCGCAAACCGGCAAACCACTCTTCACCGCCCCTGTAGGCGTACAAGCTTACACCTACCGCAACAGTTTCCCTAACAGCGTAGCAACTACATTGGATAGTGTAAAAGCATTGGGTATTACCGAAATGGAGGGCCTGAATCCGAAAAATTCTATGCCTGAAGAATTTAAAAAACTATTGGATGAACGTGGCATCAGCATGCCTTCCCTTGGTGCGGACTACATTATGATAAGCAAAGATCCTGAGTCATTTGTAAAGCTGGCTAAATTTTTTGGCGCTACTTACATTATGGTAGCATGGATACCTCATGGCGCAACATTTACTATAGATGACGCAAAAAAAGCGGTGAATGATTTTAACCGCACAGGCAAGATATTGAAGGACAATGGTATTACTTTATGCTATCACGACCATGGCTATGAATTTGGGCCATATGAAGATGGTACTCTATTCGATTACATCGTAAAAAATACTGACCCGAAATATGTTTCTTTTGAAATGGACCTGATGTGGACCTTTCACGGCGGAGCGGATCCGGCAAAACTGCTTTACAAATACAAAGACCGCTGGAAACTGATGCACCTGAAAGATATCCGCAAGGGCGTGGCCAATGACCTCACCGGCGGAACAGATACCAAAAATGATGTAGCATTAGGCACAGGCCAGATCAATATCCCTGAAGCTTTGAAAGCGGCAAAAGCAATTGGCATTCAACACTATTTTATTGAAGACGAAAGCGGCAATCATGCTGCACAAATACCTCAAACTATCGCCTTTATAAAAAGTCTAAAGGAATAAGTTAAACTCATTCCACTACGATTACATGGTCGCCATTTTTCCTGCGGATGGTCAATATTCCTCCTTTGTCCAGATTTTTCCATGAATAGCCTTCATCTGCATTGGTTTCTTTCATCGCTGCATCATTTAACAACACTGTTGATGGCTTTGCTTTCATCCTGATACGTTCTGTGCCATTTTTATCAAAAGTCCGATAAAACAGGTGCACCTTGTTGGTATCCACTTTATCAAAATTGAGATAGATGAACTTTTTTAGATAGCCTTTATAGTCTGCCTGCTGCACCACTGATGTTGTGGAAAGAATATGATCTTCGGCAGGTGCCAGGTAGGGATAAGTGTCCATCGCCCTTAAATAATGTCTAATATAATCACCATAGCCATCAGTAAGCCAGGGCTCATCAGTAGGGAAACAGTTTTTACCATCAACGTCTACTGCATAAGTGGCCCAATTCAATTCGTGAATAGCGTTGGTATAAAGAGTGGTATCACCAGAAAGATAAGAATATAATAACTCATCCGCTGCCTGCCTTGCACTATGGCTATTGCCCGGAACAGGATAGACAGTCTGTTCATTGGTTACGATCACACCGTATTTCTTCCATTTATCGTTTCCAAAGCTGGTATGCACCCAATTTATAATATTTTTTACCTGTGTCTTCCATTCAGGGAAATATTGCGGATGCTCCATCATGTAGCGGGCGCAGGTCATGGCATTGATCTGTGTTTCGCTCCACTCGCCTACATCTTCAAAAAAGGGGCCCCACTTATTCATGATTATCGGATATTTCTTCATCCAGCCCAGTATTTTATCAAAACCGGCTTTATAAGCTGCAACATTCCCTTTTTTGAGGTCGATCAAGTCGTCAAACATTTGCAGGGTTGGCGTCAAGTTGCTGGTATAACACGCTGTGTCCTTCACAGTGCCATAAGGCTTGCCGGTTGTATTAAGCAGTACAAGCTTTCCTGTAAATACATTCACTTTAAAAGGCAGAGGGGAGTGGTCTGCATCACCGGTTTTCACATTGGCAGCCAATGTATTAGCAATTTTGATAGCGGCATCAAGAAATATTGGATCGTTTTTAATTTTATAAAGATGGATAAGCTCCAATCCTAATGACCCGGCTTTATCCAACTGAGCTACATCTTTACCATTGCGCATATCGCCATCATATACCCCCGAATAAATAAGTGTGTTATATGGAAATGGGATATCCGGAAGTTTACAATTTGAAGGCGACAGGCCGTGTGTGAGGTAATATCCTGCTAAAAAGCAAGCATTCTCCTTTATGTTTTCGTCGCCGGTATAGGCATACAGCAATCGCCATGAGGATATCGCCATCATAAACTGGTCGCCATCCACACCGCGTGGATCATCAAAATTGGGGTTCCACACCTGGTGGTTCATATAATAAGGAAGCCCGTTCATATCCCTGCGCATGTTGAACCAAAAATTCCATATGGTATGCAGATTATGGTCATAAGCAATGGCAGGGTCATTATTAAACCACGGAACAATATTACCGGCTTTATCGGTTTTTATCTGGTGATAAATGAGTTGTTCGCCTAGTTGAGCAAATGAATATCCTTTTGTTAACGCAAGGAGCATTACAGCAATAATTATTTTTTTGATCATATCGGGATACCTTGGAGTATATCTGTTTTCTTAGTTCGTACTTAGCCGGGTTACATGAGCTGCCACTGCATACCATCTGCCGTTTCGTTTTTCATAAACATCCATGTAGCAGGTTTTTATTATACTGGTTTTGCCATCCGACTTCATAGCCACTGTAATTTTTGCGTTGATTATACCCACATTCCCAAACAATCGAACATCTGCCGAGTCAACTTTCGACGACAGGTATTCCTGCCCGGGTGCAACAACTCCTTTCAAAATATCTTTCTTATAGAATTTTTTTCCTGCCGGATTTACGAGTACCAGGTCATTTGCAAATATTCTGCTCATTGTGGCAGTATCTTTGGTTACATAAGATGCTATCCAATCCTCATTCAACTTTTTTATCATTTTTTCATCCTTGCTTTGGGCAAAACAATTGCAATAACATAATATGCCGGCTAGCACAGGCAAAAGCTTCTTCATAATTGGTTATTTGATTTTAGCTAATTTACAATATCTGTCGCCAAATTATTACGTGTACATTTCTTATTTTCAATTATATTTAGCCATCCTCTCCAATAATTTATTGAACCAATTATGAAAAATGAGCCAGGCGACAAAAATGCTATCAGCAGACGGTCCTTTATAAAGCAGGCTTCCGTTATTTCTTCCTTTATGATCGTTCCGCGGTTTGTGTTGGGCGGAAAAGGTTATATCCCACCGAGCGACCTGATCAGTATCGGCTTCATTGGAACAGGTAAACAGGCCTTTGGCTTAAAAGGGTCGTTCCAGGACACGAATGAAGTAAAGATCATTGCAGCTTCTGATGTTTATGGCAGTAAGCTGCAACAGTTTGCCACCGAGGTAAATCAATATTATGCAACCAAATCGACACAAAGCCAATATGCAGGCTGTGCTATGCATGCTGATTTTCGCGATCTTCTGTCAAGAAAAGACATTGACGCTGTGGTGATTGCCGTGCCTGATCACTGGCATTCTGTTATCGCCATTTTAGCAGCAAGGGCCGGTAAGGATATTTATTGCGAAAAACCATTGTCACTTACCATTAAGGAAGGCAGAGCGATGGTAACCGAGGCAAGAAAATATAAAAGGGTTTTCCAGACTGGTAGCATGCAGCGTTCGTGGCCGGAGTTCAGGCAGGCGGTTGAGCTGGTACGTAACGGTTACATAGGCGATATCCAAACTATAAAAGTAAATGTCGGTGGTCCACCGGTGCCTTATAATCTTCCGGCGGAACCTGTACCTGCTGACCTTAATTGGGATTTCTGGCTTGGCCCGAATGCACCACAGGTATATAATCATAATCTTGCACCCGGACTGAAAGATGATTTTTGGGCGCACTGGCGCGATTATAAGGAGTTCGGTGGTGGCTATATGACCGACTGGGGCGCCCACATGTTTGATATTGCACAATGGGGACTGGATATGGATGACAGCGGGCCGATTATGGTTACCCCGCCCGATAATGACCACCAGTTTTTAACGTATCAATATGCCAATGGTATCACCATGACGCATGAGCCCGCACAGGGTGATAGTGGCCTGCATTTTATCGGCACAAAAGGCGAAGTGCATGTAGTGCGCGGCAAGCTGGAAACTACACCGGCAGAGTTAAAGGACCAGGTCATCGGGTCAAACGAAAAGCACGTTTACCTTAGCGAGAACCATTATAAAGATTTTCTGCAGGCCATACGTAATCGCACCAAGCCTATTGCCGATGTGGAAATTGGTCACAGGACTGCTACGGTTTGCAACATAGGTAATATCGCTTACGAGCTAAAGCGCCCGCTAAAGTGGGACCCTAAAAAAGAGGAATTTGATGATGCTGAAGCCAATAGGCTAAGGGGTAGAGAATTGAGGAAGGAATGGGTAGTATAGCTTTATAGCGCCGGGCTTGAAACCCAGCGCTATGAAATACTATTTACTGAATCCAACCAACCTGTGCAATGTGCCAGGATCATAAATATGGCCTTCTTTAATAACAATGGCCACATTCCTGATGTCCCTGATATTGGTAAGCGGATCGCCGTCCACTATAATGATATTGGCTTGCTTGCCTTCTTCAATTGATCCGTTGGTTTTATCTACGTTCATCACCTTTGCTGGAGTGATCGTCGCGGTTTGTATGGCGTCAGCCGGGGTAAGGCCAGCCTGTACATACAGTTCCAGTTCGCGGGCTACGCTGAAGCCCGGGAAACCCTGGTCGGTGCCGGCGACTATGGTTACACCTGCATCGTGGAGTTTTTTCACGATAGTAACCATACTTTCATAAAGCGGCTTAAACTTTCGCGCACCTGTAGAATCCTGCCCGGTATTTTTTAATAAGGCCTGCAATGGCAAAGGCAGCGTATAAAATGCAGGCTCCATTTTGGTGATATCATCCTTTATATTACGGAAACTCATTTCGAACACACCAACAGTCGGGTCGATTACTACGTTATGCTGTTTGATAAAATTAATGGCGGCAATACTGGTCGAATCGTTGAAATCAATGGAACGATCCTTATTCCTCTTCATGATCGAGTACACATATTGCACATGGTTCACCATATTCATACCAGAATCAACCCCCTGCTGCAAAGTCATGCCTATTGGAATATGCCCGGTGACTGTCAGACCTAGTTTATGTGCCTCATCACAGATCGCCTTTACAATAGCTGGTTTTACAGAGCTATAAATTTTGATCTGTACAAATCCATTTTGCTTGTAGCGGTCAACCTCTTTTATAGCATCTTCTTTGGTATCCGCCTGGATGATGCCCAAAGCATATTGTCCCTTACCATCAATTATACCTGCTTTCAGTATTTCCGGTCCAACACCTTTGCCCTTGTCTATCGCATCTTTTATCGCATTGATAAAACTGAATTCGTTACCGCAATCGCGTACGGTAGTTACTCCGGCTGCCAGGTACGCAGGCCCCCATTCAGCCTGTTCAAAGTGCGCATGCATATCCCATAAGCCGGGAAGCAGCATCTTGCCTTTGGCGTCGATCACTTTTGTCCCAGCCGGGATGCTTACCTCGCCCTCCTTCCCTACCTTTTTGATGATGCCATTTTCAATTACAACTACGGCATTTGGAATAGTTTTTTCATTCACCACGTCCAGCACCGTTCCCCCTTTTATAACAATCAGTTTATCAGGAACAGTTTTTATGGGGGCTGATTTGGTGA
>DATHLW010000060.1:0-2332 GCA_035487675.1 Mucilaginibacter sp.
ATGAGATTAGAAAAAAGATGCATCTTATCGATTAATGAAAACTGGTAATTACAGCCTATCTAATGTACCAGCCCCCTAAATGGCTGGACTAAATTAGTAAATCAATTTAGTCACTTAAATTTAGGTTATGGCAAAAACACGCAGAAGCTTTTCTGTGGAACAGAAGCTTCAAATCATCCAGGAAGCGGAACAAAACGGGATTACTCAAACCCTTCGTAAACACAATTTGGCCCACAGTCTTTTTCTCAGGTGGAGAAGCCAGTTCAACCAGGGCGGTGCAAAATTACTGCAACCCCAGTACCACAAAGTAGATCCAGAGCTTAAAGCTTTGCAGGAAGAAAATGCGAGGCTTAAAAAGATTATCGGCAACCAGGCACTGGAACTGGAGTTCAAGACCGAGCTTTTAAAAAAAAACGAGGCCTACGAGCGGAGGCTGAAGGGCTCGTAAGAATTTATAAGTTACGAGGTGTGGGTGTCCGTCGTTTATTATTCTGGTCAGGTCTGCAGGCCAGTAGTTTTTATTATAAAAGATCCTTATTGCGCAAAGGAATCAAACCAAGCACACATAGTGTGAACCGTGATGGCGAGCTGATTGAAAACGCAGTAGTGATTAAAGATATCGAAGGCACACTGGCCCAAGAGTTTTGTTGTTACGGCTACAGGAACATGACTGGTGAGCTGAGGGAGATGGGCTGGATCATTAATCATAAAAAGGTTTACAGGTTGATGAAGGAAGCAAAATTGCTTTATGGAGCAAGAATAAGAGTAGCGCCATTTAAGCGGAATTTTATCCGCTTCAGGAGCCTTACCCCCGAACGTCCACTGCAATATCTGTCGATGGATATCAAATACGTTCATGTACATGGCACCGGAAGAAACGCTCTGCTGCTGACAGTGATGGATATTTATTCCAGGAAAGTGCTGATCCATATGCTTCGCCAAAGAATCCGGAAAGGAGACGTTTTATTAATGCTGTCGCTCATGCTGCTGGAATATAAAACCGAAGGAATGTCGCTCAGAAATGATAATGGTTCACAGTTTATTGCCAAAGTCGTCCGTGAATATCTGAAGGACAAAGGTATTTTGCAGGAGTTCTCTCATGTGGCCACCCCGCAGGACAACGCTTATATCGAAGCCCTGCACTCCAACTTGCAGCGTGAGGTGATCGATCGTTTTGAATTCGAATCCATCTACCATGCGCAGCTTGTGATCGATCGCTACTACAAATGGTACAACGAAAAAAGAAGGCACTGGTCGCTCAATGGACAGGCTCCGGAAACCGTATGGAAAAATTATAATCCGATCCCTTTTGAAAATGAAAAACGACTAAACTATCTTTAGAAAACTGTCCAGTTTATTGGGGGCCGGTACAAGTTCCACCGATTGAATGTATTTGTCTGTTAATATAAACAGTATCCCAAGTACTCACTTTGTTTATCATGGTAACCCCTATATAAGTAAATTTGCTAAGGCTGTCAAATTCTGATTTTTTGAACGTAGCAACTTGCCACCCTTTGGCGGGTGTACGGACATAGGCGATTTCTTTATCCTCCTCGAATACAATACCGGTATACAGGGCACCAATATTTGAATTGCCTTCAAAAATAATATAGGTTTTGGGTTTGTTAATATTTATGTTATGAGCTTCATAAAATTTTTGGCGGTATTTACGGCCAAAATCAACTATTTGTTTAAAAAAAGAGTAACTGTCTAAACTATCTTCAAAATATCTTTTTTGGCTCTCATATATAGCATTGAAAAGACGGTAACCCTGGTCATTTTTGTGATTCGGAGAAAATGAGACCAGAATACCAATTAATAAATAGAAAATGAAGGATTTCATGATTTTTGCATTACCGGCCAAGTATTATGGTTAAAAAAGACCAGAGCTCGGTAGTAAAGTCTGGTCTTTAAAGGTAATAACTTTACCCTTTAACGATCTCCGCATCCATCGTTGGAAACCAAATTCCTGTCGGTACCATAAATCTCCCATAACCTTGCATCGGTCGTGGATTTATGTAACCATAGATGGGTGACGCAACAGGTCTCAGGTTTTGAAACGGGTATCCTGGTTCATGGTGAGTGTGATAATTGATGTGCTCTGGTGCTTTGATGATGTTTGTAGCCATGACTACTACGGTGAGTCAAACAACTACGTCTTTGACAAGGTGGATACGGGTACGGTTTGATTCAGTATAAAGATACCGAATATCCACTTTCTATGTACTTTAGTGGACGTTATTCCCCCTATCTAAACAGTATGGCGAAAGAGAGAGTATCAAAAGTAGCACTTCATCTTATCTTGACAATATTGTTTATAGCAGCTCTATAC
>DATHLW010000061.1:0-10162 GCA_035487675.1 Mucilaginibacter sp.
CCACCAAATATGCTTGCAGAACCTACACCAGGGATACGTTTGATCTCAGGTATAATATTGATCTGTGCATAGTTAGCCACAAAGGTCTGGTCGTATTTCTTTTCATCATCAGTATACATACCAATAGCCATGATAAAGCTATTCTGCTGTTTAGCAGTGATAATACCCTGTTGTACCACTTCAGCAGGCAACTGGCTGGTAGCCTGCGACACGCGATTTTGTACGTTTACCGCAGCCTGGTCAGCATTGGTACCTAATTTAAAGAATACGTTTATCGCAAGAGTACCATCATTACTGGCGGTTGAGGTCATATAGGTCATATTCTCAACACCGTTGATAGACTCTTCGAGCGATGGCGCTACTGAACGGAGCACCGTTTCGGCATTCGCTCCGGGGTACACAGCTGTTACCAGCACTGACGGAGGCGCAATGTCCGGGAATTGTTGCAAAGGCAACCTGGTTAAACCGAGCACACCCAGTATCACCAGTAGTATGGAGATCACGGTAGCCAGTACCGGTCTTTCTATGAATTTCTTTAACATAACATTAATGTTTGAGTGAATGTATTAGTTAGCAGCAATCTTATTGGCTGCTTTTTCCGGGTGTATCACGGTGCCTTCCTGCAAGTGGTCAAACCCTGACAGAACGATCTGGTCTCCGGCTTTTATGCCGTCCTTCACCAGGTAATTATCCCCGCTCTTGCCAACTATGTTAATGACTTGCTTTTTAACCTTATTGCTATCAGCCACAGCAAAAACAAATACTTTGTCCTGTAACTCAATAGTAGCTGACTGGGGTACGATAAGTACATTTTTATGCTGTAAGCTCAAACGAACTTTACCTGTATTACCAGAACGCAACAGTCCTTGTGGATTAGCAAAATTTGCTCTTAAGGTGATAGCGCCGGTAGTTTTATCAAACTGGCCGTCTATCATATCCACTTTACCTTGTTTAGCATAAACACTGTTGTCAGCCAGTAATAATGATACTGATGGCAATTGTTTCAGTTTATCTTTCAAAGTTTCGCCGGGATATTGCTCTTTAAAGTTCACAAAGTCCTTTTCGCTGAGCGAGAAGTAAACATGTACATCATGTACATCAGATAGTTGGGTTAGCGACTCAGGATCGGTTGGTCCAACAAGGCTACCCTGCTTTTTCAATAACCTGCCGATATAACCATTCACCGGGGCCTTAATTAAGGTATATCCCAGGTTGATCTGTGCAGTTGAAACATTTGCTTTTGCCTGTTCAATATTAGCTTTTGCTACATCATAAGCTGCTTTTGCAGTTTTCAGCTGATATTCTGATACCACCTTATTTTGAACAAGAGGGGTTAGTTTGTCAACTTCAAGCTGAGCATTAGCTGCTGCGCTTTCAGCTGCGTGCTGACTTGCCAAAGCATTATTTAAAGCTGCGCGGTAAGGCTGATCGTTGATCTTGAATAAAGGTTCGCCTGCTTTTACGAATGAACCTTCATCCACAAATAGCCTATCCAGAGTTCCGCTTACTTGCGGACGGACTTCAACGTTTACAGTACCTTCTACTGATGCAGGATATTCCTGGTAAGTAGTATCAGTACCCGAAACAACGCTTGCTACCGGTAATGATGGTGGCGGCGGCGCCGGTGCAGCCGCAGGGCTTGACGAACAGCTATATATAAGGAGCATTATCAGGCCCAAAAGAATCGCCATTGCAATGTTAAAGTATTTAACATTGTTTGATAAGTGTGACAGTGATCGATTTTCCATTTGTATTATTATTTATATGTGAGGTTAAACTTTTGTTAATTTAACGTTGTTAAATTGTTTAACATCGTTAAAGAATTTTGAAAAAATCACGCAGTTAGAGACCGCGTAATACCGCTTATGGTAGTTTTTAGTATTTCGTGAGCAATTTCTTCAGATGTAGGACGCCGGGTCATATTGATAGAGATGAGTCCATGTACTACCGACCAGAAAGTGTAATATTTCATACATATCTCATCCTCGGTAGGTTTGTTAGGCGCCATTATTTCTTGTATTACTTCGGTAACTAAATCAAACGGGGCATCTGCTTCAGGCATTATCTTACCCAGTTCACAACAGTTTACGTCTACCCCGAACATTACCTGGTACAATTCCTTCTGCGTAAATGCAAAGTTCCAGTACGCCAGCCACATCGCTTCAATTTGTTTGGCAGGTAAGCGGTGTTTTTCCTTAGCCGCCTTCATATCTCTTGCCAATATTAAAAACCCTTTGCGGGTTAGTTCCATCAATATCGCTTCTTTGTTTGCGAAGTACTCGTATATGATGGGTGCGGTATATTCAATTTTGTCGGCAATCTTCCGCATGCTTAACGACTGCCATCCCTCCTCTTTCACGATATCAAGTGAAGCGTCCAAAATATTAATCCTGGTCTCTTCCTTCAATCGCAATATTCTATCCTTGCTTGCCATTTTAATTAATGTCTGTAAATTTATTTAACAGCGTTAAGCAAATGTAAAAACGTTTTTAGAAGATAGTACCATCTGATTGTCATTTTGGTTAACAGTGTTAAATTATTTTCCATGTGAATGAAATTTACCATTTTTACCTGAGTAAATAATCAAAAACATGTCTTTTCAAGCATATTTAGATACCATAAAAACCAAAACCGGTAAAAGTTCTGATGATTTTAGAGCGATGGCCGAACACAAAGGCTTCACTCAGAATGGCGAACTCAAGTCCAATATCAAAGCCGGAGATATTGTAAAATGGCTCAAAGATGATTTCGACCTGGGACATGGACATGCTATGGCTATCTACGCTTTACTTAAAGGTGTCAAAAAAGAAGGCGACTAATTTGAACTCAAAACCTTGTTTATTATAGGATCAAGATTTAAAGGCGAATTATCTTTATGCAATAAATTATATCTTTTCTCAATATAAGCGCCATCATTATAACCTACCCAAACTTTGTTTTGGCCATCCTGACATGCAATGATTTTTAACGGCAGATCGAGTGCAATCAGTGGATTTTCAGCCATTAAAGGGCCGCCCGCCTTTGGGTTGCCAAACAGGATAAATTCAAGCGGACCTAAATTTTGCCCTGCTTTTTGAACTTCCGCCTGCTGATCGATACGAGCATAGATGGTGGCCCCATGCTGCTGCAAAAATTCCTGCAAACGATCAATGGTTTCTTTTACCGAATACTTACTTTCCCGAATGATAACACCTTTTGGATTCATGATATAGAGATTTTAAGGTAATCAAATTTTCGAGGGTGAAACACCATATGTTTTCTTAAAAGCAAATGAAAAATGCGACAGGTCCTCAAAACCCAATTCCAGGTAAACATCTGATGGCGGCTGTCCTTTTTCCTTAATCAGGTAATACGCTTCCTGCAACCTGCGCTGCAATAACCATCGGCTCGGCGAAATATGAAACAGCCGTTCAAAATCGCGCTTAAAGGTAGCCAGGCTGCGCCCGGTTAAGTAAGCAAAACGGTTCAATTCTACATTAAAATGAAAATTCTTGTTCATAAAGGCCTCCAGGTCGATCTTCCCGGGTTCGCTAAAATCAAACAGCACATCTTTCAGCTCAGGATCTACTTTGAGCAGCAGCAGAATCGCTTCCTTTAGTTTTGTAGATAAAAGGCTCTCGTTACCCAGCTGATCAAGCTTCAAATATGGTATCAGCGAATCCATATAGCTTTTATACAAGGCATCAGGTTTTAGCTTTAAAACGGTATCGCCGTTCACATGATTTTCCGCCCCATAGCCAAACTCCATGCTGAAGTTACGAAGCGTTTCCTGGTTCAAGCGCACCGAAACAGACTTAAACTCCCCTCCTTCTGGCGGTATCTTTAAAAACTTCATCAGGTGGTTTCTTCTCCCGAACCTGAAATCGCCCTCGTTAAAAATATATTCTTTATTACCGTCGTTCATCACCATCGAACCGGCGACCTGGTAAGTAAACACATGTTCAGAAACAAACTGCTCCCCTTCCCGGCTGCGGGTGACATAGCAGGAAGAAGCTATAGGCGGTAATTTTTTATCTGTTGATGAAGACATAATCAAATTTATAAATCTCTGTGCCCTTTGTGATAAAAATTGACCCCAAAGAGCACAAAGAAATCTCGGTTACTTTTTAGTGGCAAAGAATGCATTGCCCATTTCGGTTTCGAGGGGATTTTCTGCATCGTCGGCATTGGTAGAAAAGCTTACCGGCAACCATTTTTCCATTTCTTCAGTTCTTAGTGCTTCAGCCTGTTTTATCAATGCTATAGCCTCGCTTCCCAATACCAAATGCACCGGTGGCTCCGGATTTTCTGCCAGTTCAATCATTACTTGCGCGGCTTTATCCGGGTCACCCATCGGGATAAACTTATTACTGCCAAATAATGCTTTTCTTGCGCCGACTGTTTGCTCATAACCTTCAACATTCGGCACGGCGTCTTCAGACGCGGTAGCTACCCAATCCGTACGAAAGCCGCCGGGTTCCACGCTGGTCACTTTGATGCCCAGAGGGGCTACTTCTTTAGCAAGGGCCTCGCTAAAACCACCCAAGCCAAATTTTGCTGCCTGGTAAATTGTTAAGCCGGGATTGCCAACTCTGCCCCCTATCGAGCTGATCTGTAAAATACGACCTGATCGTTGTTTACGCATATAGGGTAATACAACACGTGTTATTTCTATCGGCGCATACAAATTGGTATCCAGCTGACTGCGTACCTGTTCTTCTGTATAAGCTTCAGCTGCGCCAATAGTTCCAAACCCCGCATTGTTCACTAATACATCTATGCGTCCGAAGTGCTTTATAGTTTGCTCTACTGCTGATTGGACCTGATCGCTATCGGTTACATCCAATTGTACAGTTAATATCTGACCGGGATATTTTTCAACCAGGCCATTTAATTGTTCGGGCCTGCGTGCTGTTGCGGTCACTTTATCGCCTTTGGCCAGTACGGCCTCTGTTAAGCTGCGTCCCAATCCGCGGGTGCTGCCTGTTATAAACCAAATTTTTGTCATTGTTTTCAATTTTTGATTAAGACAAATTTCGCTCAAATCCAGCCCCGGCGCTTTGTTAAAACGCTCAATTTACTTTGTTGAAACGCTCATTAAATAATTAGTCTATATTCTTAATAATCAGTATCCGTTTTGGCTACAATAAAAACCAATATGGATACACCTGTTTTACTTTTATTCATCAACTTTGCGTTATAAAAAACAAAAACTTATGATCTCAGCAAAAGGCTATGCCGCTCAAACCAACAAATCTAATTTAGCTCCCTGGAGCTTCGACCGCCGCGAGGTAGGTCCTCATGATGTACAATTCGATATTTTATATTGCGGGGTTTGCCACTCCGATCTTCACCAGATTAAGGACGACTGGTTCCCCGGCATTTTCCCAATGGTTCCCGGCCACGAAATTGTGGGCCGCGTGATCAAAGTGGGCAATCACGTTACTAAATTTAAAGTAGGCGACCTGGCAGCAACCGGCTGTATGGTTGATTCATGCGGTCACTGCGACAATTGCAAAAAGGACCTGGAGCAATATTGTCTTGACGGAGGCAGCACGTATACCTATAATGGATATGAGCGTGACGGCAAAACGCCTACTTATGGCGGTTACTCCAATACCATCGTGGTAAAAGAAGAGTTCGTACTGCATATTTCTGACAAGCTTGACCTGGCTGCTACCGCCCCGTTACTGTGCGCAGGTATTACTACCTATTCACCGTTAAGACACTGGAAAGTAGGCAAGGGTCACAAACTGGCTGTTCTTGGCCTGGGTGGATTGGGCCACATGGGCGTTAAATTTGGTGTCGCTTTTGGTGCGGAAGTAACTGTGCTGAGCACATCGCCTAAAAAAGAGGCTGATGCCCGTAAACTTGGCGCACATCATTTTGTGGTGACTAAAGATGAGGCGCAGATTAAAGCTGCACAAGGCTCTTTCGATTTTATACTGGATACAGTTTCAGCCGAACATGATTTTAATATGTACCTGTCATTATTAAAAACCGACGGTACTATGATCTGTGTTGGCGTACCATCAAAACCAGCCGAGATTGCTGCATTCAGCCTGCTTCTCGGCCGTAAAAGCATAGGCGGTTCGGGTATTGGCGGTATTAAAGAAACCCAGGAGATGCTGGATTACTGTGCTGAACATAACATCGTATCTGATATTGAAATGATCGACATCAAAGACATTCACCAGGCATATGACAGGATGGAAAAAGGTGATGTACGTTATCGCTTCGTAATCGATATGGCGACTCTATAAAAATGAAAAAAGAAACAAAACAACCTCATGTGTTCAACTCCATTTCGGAGTTGAACCAGGCATTTGGTTTTCCAAAACCACTGCACCCGCTGGTGTGCCTGAATAATTATAAAGACATGAAGGCTGACCCGGACAAAACGTCCGGGACGATAATAATGAACTTGTACAAGATCTCTTACAAAAACTATTTTACCGGCAAGGTCAAATACGGGCAGCATTATTACGACTTTGATGAAGGTGGTCTTTTTTTTGTTTCTCCCAACCAGATCATCGCCGGCAGTCATTCGGACGATAATTGTGAAGGCTTTTCCCTGTTGATACACCCTGATTTTATCAGGAACTATCCATTGGGAAAAGTCATCAAAAATTACGGGTTCTTCTCTTATTCGGCTTCGGAAGCTCTGCATCTTTCTGAAAAGGAAAAAGAAACCATCATGGGCGCTTTTAAAATGATACAAGAAGAACTGGAACTGCCCATTGACCAGTTCAGCCAGGATGTGCTGATTGCTCAGATCGAATTACTGCTGCATTACAGCAACCGGTTCTATACCCGCCAGTTCATTACCCGCAAAAGTGCTAATCACGATCTGCTGACAAAGCTCGAAGCATTGCTGGCAGATCATTTTGATACGCAAAAATCATTGGAAACCGGCTTGCCAACAGTGCAGGATATTGCCGGGCAACTGCATGTTTCGCAACGATACCTGAGTGATATGCTGCGCTCATTAACAGGGCAAAACGCACAACAGCACATTCATAACAAACTGATCGAAACAGCCAAAGAAATATTGAGCACCAGCAACCTGACTATTGCCGAGATTGCCTACAAATTGGGGTTCGGGCATCCACAATCTTTCAATAAGCTTTTTAAACGCAAAACAAACCAGTCACCTGTGGCTTTCAGACAGTCCTTTCAGCAAAACTGATACAGTATTTGGTCATCTTCAGGGGTAAAATATGCTCCTTTATCAAAAAACAGTTCATCTACACATACTAAACAAATTAATATTATTGTAAAAAGGAATGGTTGTTAGCATTTTAGGCTGCGGTTGGTACGGCAAGGCGTTAGCCCAAGCACTTGCGCAAAAGGGCATCACTGTTAAAGGCTCTGCCACCTCACTTGAAAAACTTAGCCAATTGACCGAATCAGGTATCACCCCTTATCTTGTTCAATTTGAAGCCGACGGCCAGAATTTTGACCCGGGATTTTTTGAATGCGATATATTAATTGTCAGCATCCCACCAAAACTCAAAAAGGGTAAGGCATCAGCTTATTTACCTAAGGTCGGGCACATCATACAAACCATTTTACATTTCGACATCAAAAAGGTTATTTATATTAGTTCGACCGGTGTTTATGGCGATCATAATAAAACCGTAACCGAGCTGGACGATCCGATGCCCGATACCGAATCCGGGGAAGTATTGCTAAAAGCCGAAAGAAAAATCCAGCAGGAGACCGCATTCAAAACAACCATCATACGGTTTGGCGGGTTAGTTGGGCCGGGTCGCCATCCCGGGCGTTTTTTTGCCGGGAAAAAAGATATTCCAAATGGCTTGGCGCCTGTTAATTTGATCCACCTAGATGATTGTATTGGCATCAGCATGGTTATCATCGAACAAAATGCTTTTGCCTACCTTTTTAATGCCTGTTCACCGGGTCATCCGGCAAAAGAGGATTTTTACAGGGAAGTTTCCTTAAAAGGAGGATACGAAGCACCTGCATTTATCCATGAATTAACAAACTGGAAAATTGTAAACAGCATCAATTTAAAACCTGCATTGAATTATGAGTTTAAAGTTAAAAAATGGGCAGATTGCTCATTTGATTCATAATAAGCCATCTTTCTCAATAATCAAATTAATACTACCTTGTAGTAACCAATTTGACCATGAAAAGAAAAACATTTATTCAATTAAGCACTACCTTAATGGCTACTCCTTTACTATCGCCACTTAGCAGCTGGGCACAGGCCCCAAGGTTAAAAAACTGGGCCGGCAATCTTACTTACAGCACCGATAATGTTCAATACCCAAAATCAGTGGGAGAGGTACAGCAACTAGTAAAAAAAATGTCTAAGCTCAAAGCACTGGGCACCAGGCACTGCTTCAACACGATTGCGGATAGTAAAGACGATTTGCTTTCGACCAAAGAATTGAATAAAGTGGTTTCGCTGGATGCCAAAGCACATACCGTTACAGTAGAAGGTGGTATAAAATATGGTGAACTGGCTCCTTACCTCCATCAGCACGGTTACGCTTTGCACAACCTGGCCTCGCTGCCGCATATTTCGGTAGCTGGATCAATCACCACTGCTACACATGGTTCGGGTATCAAAAACGGCAACCTGGCATCAGCAGTAACTGGATTGGAATTAGTGATTGCTGACGGCAGTGTGGTCCGTCTTTCAAAAGCTGCCGATCCTGAAAAATTGAATGCTGCTGTGGTCGGTCTTGGCGCATTGGGGGTGATCACTAAAGTTACTTTGCAAATTCAACCTACATTTATGATGCGCCAGCGGGTATTTTTAAAGTTACCCATGTCCCAATTAAAAGCTCATTTTGAAGATATTGTTTCTGCCGGGTACAGCGTCAGCCTGTTTACCGACTGGCAAAACGACAGCATTAACGAGGTTTGGATAAAAAGCCGGATGGATGAAAAAGATCATAATCAGCCTGAATTTTACGGGGCAAAAGCAGCCACCAAAAATCTCCATCCAATAATAGATCATCCTGCCGAAAGCTGCACCGACCAAATGGGCGTGCCCGGACCCTGGTACGAACGCCTGCCGCATTTTAAAATGGGCTTTACTCCAAGCAGCGGTAAGGAATTGCAATCAGAATATTTTGTTCCGCTGCGCCACGCGGTTGAGGCGATAGAAGCCGTATCGCGATTGGGTAAGCAGATCGGACCGCACCTTTTTATTACCGAAATACGCACTATCGCAGCTGATAATTTATGGATGAGCCCATGCCATAATCAAACTTCGGTAACTATCCATTTTACATGGAAACAGGATACAGATGCAGTAATGAAACTACTCCCATTAATTGAAAAGGAATTGGCACCATTCAATCCTCGTCCGCATTGGGGTAAAATATTTACCCTGTCGCCTAAAGTACTGGAATCACGTTATGAAAAATTGGCTGACTTTAAAAAACTGGTGACAGAATACGATCCAAAAGGGAAATTCAGGAATGGCTTCCTGGATCATAATATTTACAGCAAGGTATAGGCATCTTTCGCCAAATTACTATCTTGCCCGTTTAAATATTACATCCATGTATGATATCTGTTGCGTAGGGCACATTACATCCGACAAAATAGTTACCCCAAAAACGACTATCTATATGGCCGGAGGCACGGCTTTTTATTTCTCCTATGCTGTTTGCAACCTGGATGTGAAGTATCTTTTGATGACTGCATTGGCCGAAAGCGAAATGCAATATGTGGACAGACTTCGGGGAAAAGGCATCGAAATAAAAGTACAACCAAGTATTCATACAGTCTTTTTCGAAAATATTTATGGCGACAATCCTGATATCAGGACACAAAATGTACTGGCTGAGGCCGACCCTTTTGCTATTGAGCCCCTGCAAAATGTGGAGGCAAAAATATTTCATTTAGGGCCATTGCTGGCAGGTGATATATCAACTGACCTGATCAGGGCTTTATCAAAAAAAGGAAAAGTGTCATTAGATGCACAAGGGTATCTGCGTAAGGTCGAGAATCAAAAGGTATTGGCGGTTGACTGGTCCGACAAAGCCGAAGCTTTAAAATATGTGGACATTTTAAAAGTTGACGAAGCCGAGATGACCGTTTTAACCGGACACAAAGAGGTAAGCTTGGGCGCAAAACTTTTAGCCGACTGGGGTGTGAAAGAAGTGGTGGTCACCAATGGCAGCATGGGCTCCACCAT
>DATHLW010000062.1:0-3729 GCA_035487675.1 Mucilaginibacter sp.
GTTGGGCATCCCTTTACTGGTGGAAATTAAGCTGCGCAAGCTGTTTTGTATATAATTTGTCCAGGCATCACGGCAAATATTATAACATTCATATTGGGGAACTAAACCATGGTGCGTAAAGTGTATTTCCGTTTTGTTACCCTTGTTTGCGATCTCAAAAACAATTTTGGTGCCTTTCCATTCGCTTTTGTCTTTTGTAAATTTAAAATAGTTGTCCTCTACCAGCCAAACGACCTTTTGGTTAGGAATCAATTCTATAACCTTTATTTTGCAGCGGTGGACATCCTGATAATGATAGTTAAACTCGCCATTTAGCTTATCAGTAGGGCCTTCGATTTCCTCCGACCACCAGCCACGAACATTAGTGATTGCTGCAAACACAGTTTGCGGGGTTTGATCAACTGTCAGCACTGTACTAAAATCTGGTGTATTCATTGTTTTTTTGATTTTTGATGTAGTGGTTTCCCGGGCAAAAGTAGCCGCGCAAAATATCGCAAGCAAGCTAATTAACATCGATTTCATAGCTACAATCGAATAAAATTCATCAAAAACAAAGTTAGAGCCCTTTGATATTTTGACCACGGGCAATATGGACTTTATAGGGCGTTAATTTGGACAAATAAATATGCTGCTCAAACCATTGACCAGGTCGCAGACCAGATCTGGCAACGTAATGAGTCTAAATCCTGAAACGGGATTTTAGTTAGCTCAACATGTTCGACATTTTTAAGCTAAAAGCAAAGCAAGCCGGTTTGGCTCGTTTTTTTAACTTATGCAATTATTGCCTTTTCAAACCTCTTATAAAAGGCATTTTGCAGCATTTCCCGGTGATCAGGATGTGCAATTTCAATAAGCGCTCTGGCCCGTTGTTTCAGGCTTTTGCCAAAAAGGTTAACTATCCCATACTCAGTAACTACCCAGTGCACATGCCCGCGGGTGGTTACTACGCCGGCTCCCTCCTTTAAAAAAGGGACTATCCGGCTAATACCTTTACTCGTTTGAGAAGGCAAAGCGATAATGGGTTTACCTCCTTCAGATAAGGAGGCTCCGTGTATAAAATCCATCTGGCCGCCTATGCCCGAATATTGGTAAGTCCCGATAGAATCCGAACATACCTGGCCGGTAAGGTCGATTTCTATTGCGCTGTTTATAGCAGTAACTTTGGGGTTTTGCCTTATAATGCTGGTATCATTAACATAATTAATTTCCATTACTCTTATAGCGGGGTTATCATTTACAAAATCGTATAATTTACGGCTGCCTGTTATAAATGCTGTTACCGAGCGCCCTTTGTTTAACTTTTTTTGACTATTATTAATTATCCCTCTTTCTATAAGAGAAATTATCCCGTCAGAGATCATTTCGGAGTGAATGCCCAAATTTTTATGATTGGTTAAATTCTTTAAAACATGGTCGGGTATACTGCCAATACCTAATTGTAACGTGGCCCCATCTTCTACTAATGAGGCAACATTGTATCCAATTTTTTCGACAATATCATTTGCCTCAAAGGAGTAATTAACTTCCGGCAGTTCGGATTTATGCCAAACCATGGCATCGATTTTATTAATATGTATAAACCCGTCACCGTGGGTGCGGGGCATTAGCGGATTAACCTGTGCGATCACGTGTTTGGCTGTATCAACAGCTGCTCTCGCTATATCAACTGATGTACCCAGTGAACAATATCCATGAGCATCGGGAGGCGAAACCTGCACCAGGGCCACATCGATCGGTAATATATTCTGGTGAAAGAGTTGCGGGATCTGGCTTAAAAAAATCGGAACATAATCACCATTTTCACTATTTGCAACCGACCTTGTGGCGGCAGAAACGAAAAGCGAATTAAAATAAAAAGACTTCCTATGTTCGGGCCGGTCAAAGTTAACATTACCTAAAGTGGTAATACTTACTAATTCAACATTAAAAAGCTCATGGTGCCTTTTTTGTAAAGCTTCTACAAGGCATACCGGTGTAGCAGCGCTGCCGTGTATAAAAACCCGGTAACCGGGTTCAATACACTTAACCGCTTCTTCAGCGGTTATATAATTTGTTTCAAACATAATCAGGTTAATTATTTATAAAAACATAGAGCCATCTGCTCTCATTACCTCTTCAGTAAACGAAAAAAGCGACTTCTTAAGCACTTTGACGTATTCGGAAAGTGAGGTTATTTGTGCTTGCAGGTCTGTAAATTTCTCTATTAAATTAACTCCGATTTCCTGTTTTGCACCACTTACAAGAGGCTCCATAAACGTTAAAAATTTCGATATTTTGCTTTTAATATCCAGGATGCCCGCATCTTGCTGCTCAAGGATCTTCTCAAAATTCTTCGCCTCTTTTACTTGCAGATTTCCCATTTTGATCAAAAATTTATTCAGTATATCTTTTAATATCCTCACCTCATCTTCAACAAACTTGATGTCTGATGTCCAGTGTTTACTTAGGATATATAACTCCTGTAATTCATATTCAAGTTGTGCGTCTGTTACTATAGTTTTCATAATAAAATATTTACTGATTAAAAATTGAACCTTATCTAAGGTCTGTTTGCCGGTCACAAAATTGTGATGTTATGTAGGTATAAAGAATGATATGGAGGGTCTAAAAAAGTGACTTACGTCAGTTTAACCTCTCTTGCAGGAGTATTGTTTCATAAATTCATATTTAATGTTGTTTTGTCAACTGACTTTAGACTGACACCTGTTAACGGCGAAATAATTATTTTCAGCGGCCAAACAGAATAAAATGAAGAATAAAAAAGGGATTGAATTTCCGGCGGTGCTGGCGGTATTACTGGCTATAGTTAGTTTCCAGGGTGGCGCCGCTATTGCAAAAGGTATATTTCCTGTCCTGGGTGCGGCTGCAACTTCTTCATTAAGAATAGTTTTGTCCGCCATCATCCTGGTCGTTTTTAACCGGCCCAACCTTCGGAATGTGACGACCGCACAATGGAAAGCTGTTGTTTTGTATGGATTGACCTTAGGGACAATGAACACCGTTTTTTACATGGCAATAGCCCGCATACCGCTGGGTTTGGGCGTCGCCCTGGAGTTTATGGGGCCCCTGGCGCTTGCCCTGACCGGTTCTAAACGCATCATAGACTTTTTATGGGTTCTGCTTGCGGCCACAGGGATCGCACTGATCGCACCATGGAGCAGTAACGGTTTAGATGTTGTTGGTATACTTTTAGCCTTGCTTGCAGGCGCACTCTGGGCGGCATACATTTTATTGGGCGGACACATATCTAAAATAATGGATGGGAGCAAAGCCGTTACTATCGGGATGATTTTTGCGTCTCTCCTGGTATTGCCAATAGCTATAGGGAACGGATTATTGATCCATTTCAGGCCCGTGATGCTGCTGCCAGGACTTGCCCTGGCCTTGCTCTCAAGCGCCATTCCCTTTACCCTCGAGATGCATGCCTTGCGGAAGATCCCTGCAAAAACGTTTAGTATTTTAATGAGTTTGGAGCCCGCTGTAGCGGCGTTTTCTGGTCTCCTTTTCCTGCACGAATACTTGTCTTTTTACGAATGGCTTGCGGTAGCATTGATTATTGTTGCAAGTGCCGGAGCCACACTAACAGCGAAAAAAACTGCGCATGTTGTACCCGAGAATTAAATAGTGATGCCGCATAAAGTAAATAGTACGTTGATATCTCCGCTCGTGCTTAAAAGAAATAGCCCACCGAGAGATTGAAACCTTTGTTTTTATTGGTTGCACCTGTGG
>DATHLW010000063.1:0-2923 GCA_035487675.1 Mucilaginibacter sp.
CCCTCCCAGCAACGGTTACGGAACTGGCATTTAGTACGGCCAGGTATGGCTGCGGTTAAATTTGCCGACCGGCCGATGATCATGTGTCGGGCATTGTTGTAATGTTTTTTGATACGATCCGATACATCTTTTTCCACGCAGTTCATCTGCATGGCAGGTAAAAAATGCCCATCCGGCAACTGCTCTAATCCTTCCATCGAACCATTTACCCCAATGAATTTCTCTACATGATCATACCATGGAGCAATATCCTTATAACGTATAGGCCAGTCAATTGCCCAGCCATCTTTCAAATTCGCCTCAAAATCATGATCGCTCCAGCGGTAACTTTGCCTTCCCCATAAGATAGATCTTCCGCCTAATTGATAGGATCGCCACCAGTTGAAAGGTTTTATTTCGGTATAAGGTGCGTCAACATCATCGGCCCAGTAATTCATATTACCTTCATTAAGTCCCCATGCCCTTGCCAGGATCGGATGGCGTTTTTTCTTTTGCAGGGGTACAGCACCCCGGTGCTCAAAATCCCAGGGATTATTATTAGCTGTTTTATAATCCTTAATGTGTTCAAAATTGCGTCCCCGCTCCAGCATAATAGTTTTGAGTCCTCTTTCGGTAAGCTCCTTAGCAGCCCAGCCACCACTTATGCCCGATCCTATTACAATGGCATCATAAGTATTTTGAGTTTTTGCCTTATTATTTACATTAACGGTATCTGTTGACATTTTAGGGAATAGATTATATGAAACAATTATTAACTACTTTAATTCTTTTAGTTTAATGCTCCGGTAATTTACCTCGAAACCATGATCCTGCAATAAAAGATGCCCTTCCTTAGCTTCGCCGAAGTTTTTCCAGATCACATATTTGCTGATCTTTACCAGCTCTTCAAATTCCTTTGAGCCGCGCTCGTATTCCAAAACCTTAACGCCGTTTAGGTAATGTTCCACATGGTTATTCGGATAAACGATAATCCTTCCTGTATTCCATGCACCTATCGGACGGATAAAGCGCTCAGGTTTATTAGCCGGGATCAGATCATATAATGAGGCTAAAGTACGGTCGCCATTGCGGCCCAATTTAGCATCAGGATGTACTTTGTCATCCAATACCTGGTATTCTAAGCCAATAGCTGATTGCCCATGTGTATCTTCCTGAAGAGTTACAAAATATTTCACACCGCTGTTGGCCCCGGTACTCATTTTAAATTCAAACGATAAATCAAATGCGCTGAATTGTTCTTTGGTCACAATATCACCTACATTGGCTGCCTCACCTCCTGCCGAACCTAATATGGTCATTGTGCCATTGCGTACTACCCATCCATTCGGTTTCGTCGGAAATGTCGTCGTCGTAGCTCCTACCCAACCAGCATTGGTCTTACCATCAAACAGTAATCGCCAGCCATCTTTTTTCTCGTATTCGGTCAGATGATTAGATACATAATTAACTACATAAATTCCTGGCGGAAATGGCTCAGGTTTCAGATTAGTAGTCTGTATTTTGATATTTTTAAAGTAGATATGCTTGCCCGCTTGCCCTTCGTTGCTTATACCGTGTACCTGTAGGCCGATAAACCCTTTACTGTCTATTGTATCTACCATATAGGCAGTTGCTGTGCCGTTTACCCACGTTTTGATCGAGTTGCCGATACATTCTATCCGGTAATGATTCCACTCATCTACTTTAAAGGCATTTTTTGCTTTGGCGTTTAATTCTAAAGGATAAAGCCAGTCGCGACGGCCTTCGTCATAAATACCGCCACTCCATTTTCGGTCTGATGGATCAACTTCTACCTGTCGTCCATAAACTTTGCCTGCACCATTATTACCATTCGGATCATAATGGCTGCGGGTTTGCACTCCGGAGTTAGTTTCTTTACCTTCTACCTTAATGTCTATCTCCATTATAAAATCGCCATACTCCTTTTCTGTTATAAGGAATGAGTTGGGTGAGTTAGTCACCGTAGAACCTACAATTTCTCCGTTCTTAACAGCATAGGCTGCTTTACCTGTGGCTTGTTTCCATCCTTTAAGGGTTTTGCCGTCGAAGAGATTTGTCCAGCCAGATTGGGCGTTGGATGATATAACACTCCCCGTTAATAAAGCAGTTAAAATAAGATATTGGTATTTTTTCATGTTGTATACTTGGATGATGTTCTGTTATGCTTGATTTATACTACTTTGGGTTCCCAGCCTGGTTCGTAAGTACGTCCCCACAATTTCATTGCGTCGGGGCTATTGGTTATGTAACCATTCTTTGGATCGCAATTCAAAGTGATGCCTGTCCGTTGAGAAATATTAGCCAAATGACAAAGCAATACACTTTTTGAGGCCTCATCTACCGGCGATGTCAATTCATTTTCGCCGCGTACTGCACCAACAAAGTTTTTAAAATGATAAAAATCCAGGTTGCCATTGGCACTCACGGTATTGTTCGGATCAGCAGCTACTTCTGATTTTACTTCTTTCAACACCTTGTTTTTAATATCGAGTATCTTATAATCTCCCCCGCCTAAGTTAACCAGGCTGCCTTTTGTACCATAAATTATAAACCCGCGACTACTCCCCTCAACCGGGAAATTGCTGCAGCTGCGGCTTTCCCAGGTAATACTGCCCTTATCGCCAAATTCAAAACTGGCCACCTGGGTATCCGGTGTCTGCCAGTCATCTTTATAAGCATATCTCCCGCCGGATGAATTTACTTTAGTGGGATAATCCACTCCTAAAAACCAGCGGCAACAATCTATTTCATGCGTACCGTTGTTGCAGGCCTCACCTGTTCCCCAATGCCAGAACCAGTGCCAATTATAATGCACCAGGTTATCCTGATATGCTTTACGTGGTGCCGGGCCCTGCCATAAGTCAAAATCCAATGTTGCTGGTACTGGTATCTGTTTGCCAATTCCAATCGATTGACGGTTATT
>DATHLW010000064.1:0-4827 GCA_035487675.1 Mucilaginibacter sp.
GCAACTGGTTAGTCAATTCTTTTGCGAGTCGCTATTTATTGCGGCAATCGCATTTGGCTTTTCATTAATATTGGTAAAGCTTTCATTGCCATTTTTTAATTATCTGGCCAACAAGCAAATGAATATTTTGTGGGACAGCCCGCTTTTTTGGCTAATGGGTATTGGGTTTACCTTGTTTACAGGGATCATCGCCGGCAGTTATCCGGCATTGTATCTTTCGTCTTTTCAACCAGTAAAAGTATTGAAGGGCACATTCAAAGCCGGACCGTCTGCTGCTATTCCGCGCAAGGTGTTGGTGGTAATGCAATTCACCGTTTCTATTATCCTGATTGTCGGCACCGTCGTTGTTTTTAATCAGATACAGTTTGCAAAAAGCCGCCCTGTGGGATATAGCAGGGCTGGCTTAATACAAATGGGAACAGGTAATCACGAATTGGATAACCAATTTAATGCATTAAAGCTGGACCTGATCAATTCGGGTGCAGTAACAGATGTGACCGAATCATCAAGCACCGTAACAGCGATACATAATAACAAATCTGATGTAACCTGGGTTGGGAAAGATCCGGCTTCAGCGGTTAACTTTGCTATGATTCGCGTAACTACCGAATACGGCAAAACAGTAGGCTGGCAGTTTAAAGACGGGCGGGATTTTTCGACAAAATTCCTTACTGACTCTTCGGGAGTTGTATTAAATGAGGCTGCGGCGAAATATATGGGCCTGAAAGATGCTGTTGGGAAAACAATAAATTTTGGAAGAACAAACAAAGCATTTACCATTATCGGTGTGATAAAAGATATGGTAATGGGATCACCTTACGAACCTGCTAAACAAACGATCTTTTATATCGGCGACAGTTTCGATTCTATCATCATCAGAATAAACCCGAATGTAAGCACTCATGAGGCATTAGGGAAAATCGAAGCCATCTTTAAGGCTTACGCGCCTTCTGTTCCGTTCTCCTATCAATTTGTTGACGACGAATATGCAAGGAAATTTGCCGATGAAGAGCTCATCGGTAAGTTGTCGACCTCGTTCGCTATGCTGGCAATCTTTATCAGTTGCCTTGGTTTATTTGGCATGGCGTCCTTTATGGCCGAGCAACGCATCAAGGAGATCGGCGTACGCAAAGTACTGGGCGCTTCTGTTTTTGGCCTATGGCGATTAATGTCGAAGGGGTTTGTAGAGCTGGTTATCATCTCGATGCTCATCGCGACCCCGGTTTCCTACTACTTCATGCAAAATTGGTTGCAGCACTACACTTATCATGCCGGGCTTTCCTGGTGGATATTTGCCGCAACAGCAGCCGGGGCCGTCATTATTACTTTATTCACGGTAAGTTATCAAAGCATCAAAGCAGCAATGATGAGCCCCGTAAAGAGTTTGCGTTCCGAGTGATCGGAGATTAGTGATCAATCACTAATGAACAATTGAACTAACGAACCAATGAACTAAGACCATGATAAAGAACTATTTAAAAATCGCCTGGAGAAATATTCTCAGCAATAAAATATACAGCGCACTGAATATACTCGGCCTTGCAGCAGGTATGGCAGTTGCCCTTATCATTGGTCTGTGGGTACAGTTTCAGTACTCTTTCGACATATCCTTACCAAACTATCAGCAATTATACCAGGTAAGAAGAAACTTCAATAGTAATGGCGAAACCCTCACCTTTAGTTCAACCTCTCTCAAACTGGCTGATGCGTTACGCACCAGCATCCCTGAAATAGAGTATGTAGCCGAATCAGATTGGGGCGATTCCCATGGCCTGATGGTAGGTAATAAAAAAATCTACTTGAGCGGCGCTCAGATAGGGGGCGATTTTTTGAAAATGTTTCAATATCCTCTTATTGAAGGCAATGCAAATTCGGCATTGCATGATGCTTATTCCATTGTACTTACACAAAGCACAGCAAAAGCATTATTTGGGAATGAGAACCCCATTAATAAAACGGTAAGGGTAGATAATCAACACGATCTGAAAGTGACCGGAGTGCTCAAAGACCTGCCGGCAAACTCATCCTTCCAGTTTAAATACCTGATACCGTTTAGCTACCTGGAGCAAACCCGTGATTATGTAAAACGGGAACGCACAGGTGGTTTTGATAATAATTCTTTTCAACAATATGTAAAACTTAAGCCGGGAATAACTTATGCCCAGGTTGCCGCAAAAATAAGGGACATTGAAAAAAGTGAACCCAAAAGTACAAACGCAAAAAATTCAAGGGTAATCCTTCAGCCATTAAAAGACTGGCACTTGTATAATGAATATAAAAGCGGCGTAGCCGACAGTGGTTTTATTGATTACGTACATATTTTCAGCCTGATTGGTGCGCTGGTTTTATTGATTGCCTGTATCAATTTCGTCAATCTTTCTACTGCCCGGTCCGAGAAACGGGCAAAGGAAGTAGGTGTCAGAAAAGCGATCGGCTCACAAAGGAAAGATCTTATTTTTCAGTTCCTGACCGAGTCGACATTGATCACTGTCATTTCGTTTTTCTTTTGTATTTTGTTTGTCCAGTTGGCTTTACCAGCATTTAATTTATTAGCAAATACCACGGTCAGCATACCATTCAGCAACATCGTTTTCTGGTTAATTATGATAGGCTATGTACTGATCACAGGACTGCTGGCAGGCGGTAAACCAGCGTTCTACCTTTCGTCATTTAATCCAGTTAGGGTTTTGAAAGGGTCGATTAGCGGTGGGAAATCAAATTCTTTATCCAGGAGAGTTTTAGTGGTCGTGCAATTCAGCTGCTCTATCGCACTTATCATAAGCACAGTTATTATTTACAAGCAGATCCAATATGCTAAAGACCGGCCTACCGGCTACAATATCAGCAACTTGATGGCTACGGATATGAACGATGACCTGGGCCGGAATTACGTTGCGCTAAAAAACGACTTGCTGCGAAGCGGGCTGGTGCAATCGGTAACCACAGCCTCGGCCCCGGCAACAGATGTAAACTCGCACGGCGATATTACTTATTGGCCTGGTAAATACCCAGGCGAAACAGTTGAGATGGGATATATCGGCATATCGGATGACTATTTTAAGACACTCGGCATGCAGATGAAAGAAGGGAGGAACTTTATCACAAATTACAAACCAGACACTAACAATGTAATTTTAAATGAAGCAGCGGTTAAACGGCTACGATTAAAAGATCCTGTAAACCAGGTGCTGACCTTTGGCAAGCAACACATAAAAATAATCGGTGTAGTAAAGAATGCTTTAATGATATCCCCTTTCGCTGCTGCCGACCCCACTACGTTTTATATAGGAAATGGCGGGAACCTGATGTATCGCTTATCGCCCAATGTGAATACACACGATGCCGTAGCAAAATTAACGACAATATTTAATAAGTATAACCCGGCTTTCCCCTATACCTATCGCTTTGTTGATGATGATTACAACAAAAAATTCAACCTCGAAGTACTCATAGGCAAACTATCAGGAATTTTCGCCGGGCTAGCCATTTTCATTTCATGCCTTGGCTTATTTGGGCTTGCTGCCTATGTAGCCGAGCAACGCACCAAAGAGATAGGCATACGCAAAGTGCTGGGCGCAACGGTGACACAGGTTTGGGTGCTCTTATCAAAAGATTTTATAATACTGGTAGTAATAAGCTGCGTGCTGGCATCACCCATCGCTTTTTATTTCCTGCAAAGCTGGCTGCATAAATATGATTATCATATCAAACTAGGTTCCGGTGTTTTTATCCTGTCTGCTTTAGCAGCAATACTGATCACTTTATGTACCATAAGTTTTCAGGCTATTAAAGCGGCGTTGGCAAACCCGGTAAAGAGTTTGAGGAGTGAGTGATTCAGTTTGCAGTTTTAAGTTAGCAGTATGCAGTGCCCATTTAACTAATGAACAATTGAACTAATGAACAAGTAAACCAATTAACAAGTAAACTAAAATGTCATGATAAAAAACTATTTGAAATTAGGCTTGCGCAACCTCGCAAAAAACAGGTTATCGTCAGCAATTAACATTTTAGGACTTGGGTTGGCCGTAGGTTGCTGCATGGTCGTATTTCAGTTTTTTGACTGGTCAATGCATATGGACAACTTTCATCATAAGCTTAACAATCTTTTTGTTATTGAAAGGGTTTCTCAAAAAGACGGGAACCAGCAATTATGGGGTAATTCACCCGCTCCGATAGGTCCCGCGCTAAAGGCTGATTTCCCACAAATTAAAAATACCGCACGGGTCAATTATATAGGGGTACTAATTAAACAAGGTGATAACGTATTCAGAGAAAGTGTAACTTTTGTTGATGATGCCTTCTACAGCATGTTTGATTTTCCAGTTAAATGGGGAAATAAACAACGCTTTACTGACCAGGATGGAATAGTACTCACCGATGAACTTTCGGAAAAGCTTTTTGGAAAAGAAAATCCAGTAGGTAAAAACGTCAATGTACGGTTTAACAAAAATGGACGCGAAACGATCGTAAATTTTACGGTTAAGGGCGTATTTGATAAACAACCTATGGAGTCATCCTGGTATTTCTCAGCGCTCGTTCCCTATAGCAAAATGGCCTCCTTAGGAATGGATAAAACCGGAGACTGGGGCCAGAGCACAGACATCACATTTGTGGAAGCCGACAATGAAGCGTCGTTGACTGCTCTAAATGGTCAAAGTAAAAAATACTTACAACTATATAATGCTGCAAATAAGGATGATAAGATCACAGCATTCCATTTTCAGCCGTTGAGAACGATGAATTTTCATGCCTATAAAGTGCTCAATCAGCATTTTGCCCAAACACATATCGCCGGATATATTATGCTTGTGATTATAGCTTTGGCGA
>DATHLW010000065.1:0-2562 GCA_035487675.1 Mucilaginibacter sp.
AGGGCCGGGCATCGATACCGTGATCGTATCAG
Source organism: Mucilaginibacter sp. (assembly GCA_035487675.1). Lineage (GTDB taxonomy): Bacteria > Bacteroidota > Bacteroidia > Sphingobacteriales > Sphingobacteriaceae > Mucilaginibacter. Next base: position 33 of record DATHLW010000065.1, read on the forward strand.
AAGGTGTACCGGGCGGTACGCAGCCCCAGCCCAAAACTGTGGGCGAGTCTTACTCACTCAATTTTTTAAGCCAAATCCCAAAACATACGTGGGAAACGTCAAAACCTAATAAAGGGGCGGCGGCGTCAATCGACCCTAACAAAGAGACAGTAACTATTGCAGTCCTCGATACAGGCTTGGATTATACGTTGGTAAACCCGGCATATGTATGTGATAAATTTACTCCTAAGGCAAATATGCCATGCTTTAGTGATGTTGAAAAAGGCGGATGGAATTTTTTAAATAATGGTCCTGATTTTACGGATGACAATAATGGAAGGCATGGCAGCCTGGTAAGCCAGTACATTATAAATCAGTTTAAAGATAGTCCCAGAGGGGTAAAAATAATGCCTTTGAAGACGCATGATGCGAATGGTGGCGGAGATTTATTTTCTATTACATGCGCCATCCATTTCGCCATAGCCAAAGGCGCCAATATTATCAACGCCAGTTGGGGATTTTACTATTATTATGACGATAATTTTTTGCCATATTTTAAAAATCTTATTGGTAATGAACTGCAGCAAAAAGGTATTTTGTTTGTCACCGCCGCCGGGAACAAAATAGAATCTGATGATAAATTAGCTGAGAGAATCTGGCAAAATCAAGGTCACGCCTCTCTCACCCGTACGGACCTGCGTGATGTGGGAATACACAAATTTTTCCCGGCTCATTTGTCTGCAGAAACGAATAACATCGTAACCGTTACTACCACGGATGTAGATATCCACGACGTATCAGACCAGCAAAATCATTCCGATATTTATGTAGATCTGGGAATAAAGGCAGATGTAGATAAGAATGCCAAAGGAGAGGACGATCCGAGTTTTGAGGTACCCTTTGAACTTATTCCAGGGGCTCCTACTGCTTATGTTGCCGGCTCTTCTTTTGCAACAGCAATAGCTACAGGGCATATTGGTGCAAACAATGATACTGCAAAATATAAACCAGGTTTACGAAAAGGTGATTTTATAAACCCAATACCGATTCCCACACCCGGTCTAAGCCCACTTATTGAACACCTGAATGTAAGAAATTTAATTAGAAATGGCACCTGTGTAGAAGACTATGTAAAGCCATAAAAGATCACAAACTCCGATGGCATGAGATCATCATTACTGATAGCAGGCTTGTTCATTCTTGCATTCAAACCTAGTGCATGTAATGGACAATGCCTGCCTGATGACACCATCCGTCAGCGTATCGATAATATCAGGTTTTCATCAAACACCAACCAAGTCAAAATCGATCTTTTATTACAGCTCAGGGCGTCTTATTTAAAATGTCATCCAAAACCAGGCCCGGTATATGCCGAAATAGAACACCGGCTTGGAGTGTTTTATGACAATATTGGTGATATTAAAAAAGCAATTGATTATACCGATACCGCTGTTGAAATTAACAGCCATACCCATAAAGTTGAACCGTTTCTTTGCCATAGTTTGTACAACCTGGGCAGTTATTACAACAAATTGTACCTATTAAATGTCTCCAGGGATTATTATAACCGCGCCATTATAATAGGCCGGCAATTTCACGACGAGCATTACGTAACGGCATTAGCCCATGCGGCGCTCTCGTCTGCCTATTTCCAGATCGGTGACTTTCAGCAAAGCAGTGACATTGCTGCCGCTGGATTGTTACTCACGCCCGCTAAAGATACACTTGAGGTAGCCTCCCTGCTTGTACAGAAGGCCCAAGCAGAAATAAAGCTAGGAAGTTACCAAGACGCCCAACAGAATATCACCAGGTCTCTTTTTTTGCTCCAGCTCTATAGTGTAAAAGAAGGCGACCAAAAATCAGGTCTCGCCTCAGCCTACTCTGTATATGCGAGATTATTGAATGCAACCGGGGAGCACCTGGCGGCGACGGTTTATTATAAAAAAGCCTTCGAATCAGATATGAAGAATGAAGACCTGGCACAGAGCGCGCGGGATCTGATGGACCTGGGATTAGTGTTTGATGAAGACCTGAAACAGGAAGAAAAAGCCAGGGACTGTTATCAGAAAGGTTTACAATTAAAAACAGGTGATCCTTATGTAACGACCGGTTTATATATCAACATGGGGCTGAGTTATTGGCACGAAAGAAATTTTAAGACGGCGTTAGCTTGTTATCAAAAGGGCTTAAATACACTTCCTATTAATTTTAAGAATACCGATTACGGAAGAAATCCCGATCCGGAAATGCTTAGATTGATATTCAACGATTTTTTTGCAAGTATTTTGCTTGGAAATAAAGGCGAGTGTTTGCTTAATCTTTATCAAAAGGAACACCGTCCCGAGGTTTTGAATGCTGCCCTGCAAACCTTTCTGGTTGCTGACAAAACTGTGGATATGATGCGCTGGAATCAGTATGCTGAGCAATCGAAATTATTTTGGCGCACTAAAATAAAACTGATGTATGAAAATGCTATAGAGGTTTGTTATTTGTTAAATGATGCGAAACAGGCATATTATTTTTTTGAAAAAAGCAGGGCAGTTTTATTGAA
>DATHLW010000066.1:0-2642 GCA_035487675.1 Mucilaginibacter sp.
TGTCCTAAAAAAATTGTACTATTTTACGTAGTGGCTTGAATAATAAAGTTACTATAGGCAAAAAAATATTATTATTTCTCATTGCTTTCAGATCAAATCGCATTGCTTTTACGCGGTTGCAGAGACTTTTGTTACTTATCCCGCCAACAACCATTTTTACCAATACCTTATTTAAATAATATATACTTGTACTATTTAGATGTATGAATCTTAGCATTAGCTCATAATCACCTGCACTGCCATAATCGAGTTTGTAAATGCCTAAATTGTCGAATAGTCTTTTCTTGCAATAAAATGTAGGATGGGGTGGCATCCACCCCCAATTAAACATTCCTTTCCTGTACTTTCCAGATCGCCATTTGCGGATGACCTTATCGTTTGGGTCAATGTAGTCGAGATCACCGTATAATATATCAGTATTTTGTTCGGTAAATACCTTTGCTATACTATACAGCACATTATCATCCGCAAAGAAATCATCCGCATTAATTGTGCCAATAATGTCACCTGTAGCCAGTGCAATACCCTTATTCATAGCATCATACACGCCGCTATCGGGCTCAGATATAAAAAAATCAATATTTTCCTTGTATTTGTTTATTATCCGTATAGTATTATCTGTCGATCCCCCATCAATAATAATATATTGTATGTTTTTAAATCTTTGCTGCAGTACAGAGGTTATGCAACGTTCTATGGTATTTTGGGCATTAAACGCCACAGTTATAATTGAAATTTTCGGTCCCTGCATTTCTGGAAAAAATTCACTTTTAAAATAGCCAAATTATGGTACTTTTGGAATTGCTGCGTAAATTAAAAAATATGCAGTTTAAAGTGTATATGCGTTTTTCCACAGCCCTAAGTATTACAGCATTTATCCTGTTGATAATTACCCTTAATTCTTGTTCACTAAAACAACAGCAGCTTTTGTTTAAGGAAAGGACGGCTAATGTCGACAGCACCAATGTTACCCAGGCAAACAGCGGCAGTGGCACTAGCAACTACCGTATCCGATCACAGGATATATTGCAAATAAGGAACTTACAAAACATTAAATACATAGTTGATGAAACTCCGTCAACATCCGTTAGCAGTACCAGTACTACAATATCGTCTTCAGGATTAACCTATCAGGTGGAAGACGACGGATCAGTTGCGTTACCTGTAATCGGACGCGTACATGTTGCCGGCTTGACCAGGGCAGAGGCAACGAAACAGATTGAAGACCTTTATCGTAAAGATGTCTTAAAAGATCCAATAATAGATCTTAAGATTGTTAATTTGAAGATTACAATACTTGGTGAAATAAAGGCTCAGGGTAACTATCCGTTAATAAAGGATAAAACAAACCTAATTGAAATGATAGGTGAAGCCGGGGGACTTACAGACAGGGCAAATGAAAAAACCATTAAGATCATACGTGGCGATCCTAAAAACCCGCAGATCACCGAAGTGGATCTGAGCAAAACAGGTACATTAGCCGACCCCAGGATAATACTTCAAAATAACGATATTATCTACATTGCTCAGAATAAACGCGCAGTGAAGAACGACCAGTTGCAAAACATCAATACTACTTTGCAGCCAGCGCTGATCATTTTGAATACAGCCCTTATTATTTATACGCTTATTCATCGTTAAATGGAAGAGACGGAGAAGATTACGAGGAAATTACCCCACCAGGAAATAGACTATTTCAAAATTGGCAAGATACTATTAAGCAGATGGTACTGGATTGCTGGCTCTGTTGCCATTTGCATGATCATTTCTTATACCTATCTATGGTATTCGCCCAAAACGTATGCAACTTCCGGAACATTGAAACTTGAAGAGAAGAAATCCGAATTCTCAGACCTGGTAAGTATTATAAATAGTAACGATCGGGGCCCATCAAGAACACAAAGCGAGATTTTTGTACTTCAAAGCCGTACGCTTATCTTAGATGCAATAAAGGACATTGATTATAGAATAAGCTTTTCCATATCCGGGCGTGCGCGTACTACAGATGTGTACCCTCAAAAATTGCTTGATATTCAGCTTGTAAAATTTGATAGCCTTAATTTTTTTCATGATCCGATTACTTATCAACCCATCAATAAAAACTCTTTTAAACTCAGCTACAAAGAGGGGAATAAGGACATTCAAAAAATATTTTCTTATGACCAGCCTGTAAGCATTGGCAATACAGCATTCAGTATAAAATATCCCGGAGAAATATCGAATATCTCTGATTTTATTTTCAAATTTAATGTTCCGGAAAATTTTATTGGTCGCGTTAAGGAGGGGCTTCACGCAAGCGAACTTATAAAAAATTCAAATATCATTTCGCTCCAGGAAACAGATTCCAATCCGCAATTTGCATCCGATGTCTTAAATGCCCTCATGAGAGAGTATCTTAACTACGACAAGAATCAAAAGACCCAGTCGGCTACTCAGATCATCCGGTTTATTGATGATCAACTGGAATCCCTCTCCAACCAGGTTAAGGGTTCCGAAAAGCAAATAGAAAAGTTTAAGCAGGGTACCAAAATAATGGATATCAGCTCTGCTACAGGGCTCGAAATGGGTAAAATGAAAGATATTGAGTCCCAGCGTAGTTTGCTAAAGATCCAGATGCTCGCCATCGATCAGCTTAAGGACCA
>DATHLW010000067.1:0-9264 GCA_035487675.1 Mucilaginibacter sp.
ATCCGACGGACTACCTGATAAAAGTTTAAAGGAAAACACCTTAAAGAAGTTGGCATCGGCAAACCACATGTTAGTTTCTGAAAATTTAACCCTTGCGGCGGCAGGATTTTCAATGATGGGGTCCTTATAGATTTTCCACATCCTCACATAATCAGCTACCGCGGGTTGGCTTTGCTTAATGATAGGGCCTGTAACATAGCTCATATATTGCATATTCAACTCCTGGCCATTCATTTTTAAATGTTCAGTTAATGCATAGATGCGATTGGCATTTTTATGAAATTTATCATAACTATACTCATGCTCTACGTAAAGCATGATGAGCATACACACCGCCAAACCTATGGCCAGTCCCGAAATATTGATCAGGCTAAATAATTTTTGTCTGATCAAATTACGCCAGGCTATTTTCAGATAGTTTTTTATCATGATTTATTGGTTTATTAGTTCAATTGTTCATTAGTTTTATTGGTATCTGCAAACTGAAAACCAGCAACTGTTTTATTCACTCCGCAAACTTTTCACAGGATTAGTTATCGCCGCTTTGATAGATTGAAAGCTGATCGTAGCCAGAGCAATCAGAACAGCACTTCCGCCGGCAAATACAAATATCCACCAGCTCATCTCTGTTTTATATGCAAAGCTTAGCAACCATTTGTTCATCATCCACCACGCTACTGGTGTAGAAATCATTATGGCGATGAAAACAAGCTTTACAAAATCTACAGATAATAATGCAGCGATATTGCTAACACTCGCGCCAAGCACTTTACGTATCCCGATCTCTTTGATACGTTGTTTAGCTGTATATGATGATAGTCCAAGTAACCCCAAACAAGCTAATGCAATAGCAATGGAAGCAAAAATGGTTAACACTTTTCCTAAACGCATTTCGGAGCTGTACAACTTATTAAAATCCTCATCCAGAAAATGATACTCAAAAGGCCTGTAAGGAACAAGTTCTTTCCATTTTGATTCAATAAAAGAAATGGTTTGCTGCACATTATTTCCTTTTAATTTCAGCAATAATACCCGCCCCCTTGCTTCGGGGAATAAAACTAATGGCTTGATGGGATTGTGCAGCGATTCGAAATTAAAGTCTTTTATCACTGCTTTAACATAACCTGGCCGGGTGGCATCCATGAACATTTTTTTACCGATAGCCTGTTCAGGTGTCCACCCCAGTTGACGGGCCGCGGACTCATTTAATATGAAATGAAAGTTGTTCTTCTTATAGTCGTCGTAGGATGCATCCTTAATATCCTGCTGAGTTAGATTTGACCCCGTTATGATCTGTAAACCTATTGTATTAACAAAGTCCTCATCTACAACATTTGCCGTAACAGCAATTTGCTGAGTTTCGGGCATGGTGGAAGAACGCATATTGTAGCCGCTCAGGATATTTGTGGGAAGATTGGTACAATGGGACACACTGACAACATTATGGTTTGATTTGAATTCCTGCTTTATCAAATCGGCCTTAGCCAGCATTTTATTGTCCATTGGCAGCACAAGGACCTGATCGCGATTGTAACCTAATTTCCTGTTTTGAATATAATTGAGCTGCTTTTGCATGATAAAAGTGGCGATGATCAGCACCACTGAAATAGAAAACTGAAATACGATTAAAGATTTACGAACCCACTGCCCGGAATTGCTATTCTTGAATGAGCCTTTTAATACTTTCACCGGTTGAAAATTCGACAGGATCAATGCAGGATAGGTGCCTGCCAGCAAACTAACCAGGATGATTAATGATGATGCTCCTGCAATAAATGGAAATGAAAAAAGCGCATCAATTGTCAATTGCTTTTCTGTCAGCTGATTGAATACAGGAAGTAGTATTGCAGCTGCAAGAACACTCAGAATTGTAGAAATAGTACAAAGTAAAGCCGACTCACCAATAAACTGCCAGAATAGCTGCCTGTTTCCCGCCCCAATTACCTTTCGTACGCCTACCTCTCTTGCCCGCTCCATTGAACGCGCAGTATTCAAATTAACATAGGTAAAACATGCGATAGCCAGCATCAATAAAGCAACAGCTTCTAATATGTATATGTAGGTAATACTATTGTTGGGTTCGAATCCTTCATAAGGGGAATAAAGATGAATTTTGTTAAATTCTTCCAGGTCAAAATTAACGGTAGCTCCTCCTCCTGCCATTTCTTTGTGCATAAACGGTGTTATCTTTGCCTGTAAGGTGGCAATAGATTCTTTATTATTTAGCAGGAAGTAGGTAGTATAATTTGCGTCCCAATAAGTTTTCTCTTCATCTGCCAAATTCAATGATGACCATGACGCCAGGAAATCGTATTTGATCTGCGAATTTGACGGGCAATCCTGTATCACACCTGTAACCTGGTAAAGAGTTGTGTCCGTTCCTACTTTTAGTATCTTTCCCACAGGGTTTTCATTAGCAAAGTATCTTTTTGCTGTGGATTCTGTTAGTACAACCTGGTTGGGAGCTTTAAGTACATTTGCTGGTTCGCCCTGTAATAGTTTGAAAGAAAATGCATTAAAAAACGAAGGATCGGCATACATGAAAGCTTTTTCGTTGATCAGCTTGTCCTTGTACTGTACAACACGACTGTAATTTGTCATTCGTACCGCCGATTCAATTTCGGGAAATGTCTGCTTAAAGATGGGTGCAACCCTGGCGCTTGTAAAATTGCCTTTTTTCATTTCCGTACCGCCATCAAATTTATACTCCATTATGACACGGGCTATACGGTCTCCTTTGGTTTGAAATTTATCATAATTCAGTTCGTGCTCAATGTACAGGCCAATGAGCAGGCAACTACACAAACCAATAGTAAGGCCAAAAATATTTATGAATGACGATGTCTTGTTCTTCCACAAATTGCGGAATGCAGTTTTGAAATAATTCTTTATCATTCTATTTAAACTCTAAAAACTAAATTCTAAACTCTAATGACTATTGACCATTGACTAATGACAAAAAAATCACTCACTCCGTAAACTATCTACCGGATTTGCCAATGCGGCTTTAATTGATTGCATACTTACAGTAATAAATGCAATTAAAACCGAAAGTACACCGGCTGCTGCAAATACCCACCACTGTATATTAATGCGGTAGGCAAAATCCTGCAGCCAGCGGTTCATTCCATACCACGCGAGCGGCGAGGCGATAATAACGGCAATAAGCGTTAGCTTCAAAAAATCTTTGGCAATAAGGCCTACTATTCCTGCCACGTTAGCGCCTAACACTTTGCGGATGCCTATCTCTTTGGTGCGTTGTACCGTTGCGAATGCCGAAAGCGCAAACAAGCCCAGGCAGGCAAGCAATATGGCCAGGCTTGAAAAGGTAGTGAAAACTGTCGCTGTTTTTTGCTCAGTTTGATATAGGCTGTTGTAATTATCGTCGAGGAAGCGGTAATCAAAGGGTATAGTTGGCACACGGTCCTTCCAGAACGCTTGCAGTGTATGCAACGTTGCCGGTATTTTATCGCCGGCTACTTTTATCATGTAATAATTGGTGAAGCTTGTATCCAAAAACAGCATCATCGGGCCAATCGGCTGGTGCAGCGACGAAAAATGAAAATCTTTGATCACACCCACTACCTTGCCTGGTGCACCTTTGTCGATTGATTTTCCAATGGCTTGTTCAGGGGTCCATCCCAGGTCATTGGCTGCTGTTTCGTTTAAAATGCAGGAATATCTGAAGTTTTTCCACTTGTTAGTGGTATCCATCAATTTGAACTCATTGTCGTTAAAATCCGCCCCGGCAATAAGTTTCATATTTAATGTTTTAATAAGGCCGAGGTCAGACGGCAGACAGGTAATGTTAAGGTTGATCTTACCGTGGCCATTATCAGCACTAACCCCATCGCCCCATTGAACAAATGTAGGCATAGCGTTTGCGCCTGTAACGCTGAGTACGCCGGGTATTTGGGCTATTCCGGCTTTTATCGCCTCGTATTTGGAGTGGACATAGCTGTCTGTCGATACTACTATCACATGATCTTTATCGTACCCCAGGTCCTTATGACGGACATAGTTCAGCTGCTGCACGACGATTATTGTAGCGATTATCAAACAAACAGACACTGTAAACTGGAAGATGATAAGTGCTTTACGAAAAACACCGCCGGAGGATGTCAGTTTTAAGCCCGATTTAAGAATGTTGATTAACTTTGCGTTCGATAAAACAAACGCCGGGTAACCGCCTGAAGCAAAAGCTATTGCCACACATAGTAAAACCATAACCAGTATAGGCAGCGGTTTTAACAGGGCGGAAAAAGCCATTTCTTTCCCTGTCAATTGGTTAAAATACGGCAGGAATACGAGCGCAAGGACGACCGCCAATACCAGGGCAAAAATGGTTAGCAGAAATGATTCGCCTATAAACTGGCCGAACAGCTGCGACTTTTGCGCACCAAGCACTTTGCGTATACCAATCTCCGTGCTTTTGGCGCTGGATTGAACTGTGGCCAGATTAGTATAATTGATACAGGCAATTGCTAATATGAGTAAAGCGATTATGCCTAATATGTAGACCGTTGTTGCGCTTCCGTTGGGTTCCAGCCCATCGAGCTGGGAATGGAGATGTACCCATAACAGCGGTTCCAGGTTATAAAGTAACGGACCGTTGACAGGCATCTTTAGTTCATTTTTGCTTACCCCCCGCATATACGTATTGAGTTGTTGCTGAAAACCCGGGAGCTGATCGGGTTTGTGCAAAAGCAGGTAGGTGATGTAATTTGCCGTCCACCACTCTTCGTGCTTTGATGCGTCCATGGAAGTAAACGAAGCGATAAAATCATATTTTACCTGCGAATTTTCAGGCGCATCAGCCACAATGCCTGCAACTTCATAACTTTTTGGGGTCACGTGGCCGTTAACACTTATTGACTTGCCGATTGGGTCAGCATTGCCGAAGTACCGCCGCGCTGTGCTTTCGGTAAGCACCACTTTGTCGGGAGCGTCCAACGCTGTTTTTGGGTCTCCCCTCAGTAATTTAAATGAAAATATCTTAAAAAAAGCAGAGTCTGCATAAAGAAAGTGCTTTTCGTTGTACATATGGTCGCCATTTTTTACTACTGGCTGGTCGTTGATGGTTCGAACGAAGGACTCCACCTGTGGGAAAGTCCTTTTCAGCTGCGGACCTGCTTTTGTACCTGTTTGAGCAAATTTTTGCTTGCCGCCTTCGCCGAATTGCATGGTCATCCTTACAATGCGGTCGGCGTTTTTGTTAAAACGGTCGTAGCCGAGCTCGTTTATAATAAACAAACCGATCAGCAAACAACTGGTAATGCCTACGGTTAAGCCCACCAGGTTTATCAGGGTATACAGCCTGCTTTTCTGCAGCCTGCGAAAAGCTATTTTAAAATAAGTCCAGATCATGTTTTTGGTTCATTAGTTCATTCGTTCACTTGTTCATTGGTGCTGGCTGCTTCATTATCAAAACATTTCACCTTGCACCTCAATAAAAACTATTCACTTCTAAGGCTCTTCACCGGGTTAGCAATTGCAGCTTTTATTGTCTGAAAGCTAAGAGTAAGCAAAGCAGTGAGTAACATACCAACTCCGCTTAGAGCGAATATCCACCAGCTTATCGTGGTTTTATCTGCAAAATTTTGCATCCATTTGTTCATGGCCCACCATCCTAAAGGTGTAACTATCACAAATGCCAAAACAACCAGCATAACCAGTTCGGTAGACAAAAGAGTCACAATTTGCGTTACCGTTGCACCAAGCACCTTACGTACTCCTATTTCTTTTGTGCGCAGGTTTGTAGTGAACATCGCAAGGCCTAATAATCCTAAGCAACTGATCAGAATAGAAAGGCCGGTTGCCCACGTGAGAAGCTTAGATGTATGTTGCTCACTTTCATAGAATTTAGCAATACTTTCATCATAAAAGCTATAATCAAAGTCGTCATCAGGGTACAATTTTTTCCATGAAGTTTTGATACTTTCTATTGCTGTTTTCCACTCATTCCCGCCAGCTGTTTGCGGCTTTAATGCGATATGGAAAGTGCCATTATGGTATTTGTCATGATGATAAAGTATCCCCAATGGTTTTATTGGCGAATGTAGGGACCGCTGATAGAAATCAGCCACAACGCCGATTATTTCAACTTTTTTCTTATCCCACTCGATAAATTTCCCAATGGCTTTTTGCGGATCTTTGAAGCCAAGTGTTTTTGCATAAGTTGTATTAATCACTATCTTTTTGGCTGTATCCGCAGCTCCCAATCCACGTCCGGCGGTTAGTTTTATTTGATAAACATTGATATAATTTTCGTCGGCATATTTTAATTCTAGTTCGGTCTTTATTTCTTTCTTTCCGTCTTTATAAGATACTGTAGTTGAATTTGTATTACCAGAAGAAGGCGCTGCCCCGCCCGTGCTAATTAACTGAATCTGAGGAAGTGTATGTAATTGGTCGGAAAATACCTTTTTCTTGCTATCAGAATTATTTTTCCATGGAGTGTTAACAATCAGGATCGCATCTTTTTTAAACCCAAGATCCTTATGCAAGGCATAATATATCTGTTTACTAACCAATACAGTAGCCATAATAAAAAACTGAGCTATAATAAACTGGGTCACGGTAAGTGATTTGCGCAGCAATGCATTGCGCGTTTTATTAGTACCACTATAGGCCTGATTTTTAAGTACCTGCACTGGTTTATAATTAGATAAAACCAAAGCAGGATAAAAACCTGCAACAAGGCTTACTACAATAGTTAGCAACACTATAAAAACTATAAGACCAGGCTGACCTAAAAGATCCAGTTTGATATCCTTTGAAATAAAATCAGAAAACAGTTTTAATACAACCGGTGCAAGTGATACCGAAATAATAACAGCCAGTAATGTTATAAGGAAAGTTTCACTTAAAAATTGGCCAATCAGTTGGAACCGTGAGCTACCCATGGTTTTCCTGATACCGATCTCTTTAGCTCGTTGTGAAGCCTGTGCAGTAGATAAATTAATAAAGTTAATGCATCCTAAAACAAGGATAAATGCCCCGATAACTAACAGACCATACAAGGTGGGCTTGTTAGCTACATTGCCAATATCAAAATTCCCGTATTTCTCATCGAAATGCAGGTCACTCAATTTTTGCAAACTGAAACTTGATGAACTCCCTTTGTCTTCCGGTCTCGGTGGGTTATATTTTTTCAGCAGAGCATTTAATTGTTTTTCAATATTTACTGCCGATGCTTTTGAAGATAACTTAACAAAAAGTTGTGATGCTGATGTAGTACTGCCCCAGTCAGCAGGTATCTGGTCTTTTAATGATTTAGCGGTATTTATAGTACTGAGCGATATAAAATCCTGGAATTTGAAATCACTATTTCCTTCAAATTTTTGTACAATGCCACTAACTGTAACTTTTAAGGTATCTTCATAAACCACCTGTTTACCCAGCATTTGCTCATACGATAGCGAAGGAAAATAATTTTTGGCCTGATCTGATGTTAAAACGAGTTGGTTTGGCCCATTCAAAGATGTTCTTGCCGAACCCGCCAGCCATTTATATTGAAACATATCAAAATAGCGATGATCTGCCAGGATGATAGTTGATTCATTCTTAAATTTTGCAGGGGCCTTTGTGCCATTTGGAATGATGGCGCTAAAATTTAAAGTAAAAAAAGGTGCTGTGCCCTCCAGTCCTGTTACCTCATTCTTCGCAGCATCACCCAATGGCCAGGTAACACCGCCATTGTGGCCAACTTCTCCCGCAAAAGAATAATTTGAAACGACCCGGTATATCCGATCACGGTCTTTGTGAAACTTATCGAATGAAAAATCATAGTTTACAATCAGGTAGATCACCAGCGATGCACAGATGCCAATTGATAATCCGATAATATTAATCAGCGTAAATAGCTTGTGGCGTTTGAAACTGCGGAGCGCAATTTTAAAGTAGTTTTTTATCATGACTGAACCGGTTAGGTTAAATCAGCATAAAAACTTATACCAATAAGACAAATTATTGATTATAAGATACTTAAAATAAACAACCGTACACCTGCTGTACGCAAGCGAACAACAGGTGTACGGTTATGATACAGTGGGGTTAGTTGATCAGTGATTAGTTAATCGGTTAACTGGTGATCAGCGATTAGTTAACGGACCATATTACTGATTAACTGATCACTGGTTAACCAGTCACTAATCACTGGTCACTCACTTCGCAAACTCTTCACCGGGTTCATATTAGCTGCTTTTACCGCCTGCAAGCTTATCGTTGCAAATGCAATTATAAATGCAACAATGCCAGCCAAAAGAAATACCCACCAACTTAAGGCTATTCTGAAGGCAAAATCAAGCAGCCAGTAATGCATCCATAGCCCGGCAACAGGTAATGCTATCAAAGATGCTATAATTACCAAAGCCAAAAAGTTTTTCGACAGTTCAACAACTATTTGCGGTACACTTGCACCCAGTACCTTTCTTACCCCGATCTCTTTAACGCGTTGTGATATAGTGAAGGCTGACAAACCAAACAGTCCTAAACAGGCTATGAAAATTGCCAGGCATGAGAATATAGTAAACAATTGGCTCTCCTGCTGTTCGGCTTCATACAATTTTTGAAATTTTTCATCCAAAAATGTATAATCAAACGGCACATTTGGCACATATTGATGCCAGGTATCCCTGATGGTGTTTATAGCTGATTGCACATTGTTACCATCAATTTTGATCGATATATTACCATAGTACCCATTTTGAGGTGCCGGAAGGAAAAACAGGAGCGGGATAATATTTTGATGCAATGATTCGAAATGAAAATCGTGCACTACACCTATTACTTTTCCTTTTGTATTTCCGTAGGTCAGGTCTTTACCAATGGCATTTTGCGGAGTTTTCCACCCAAGCTGTTGCACAGCGGTCTCATTGATGACATAATTTGCCGTATCAGAGATAAAGGCACGGGAAAAATTTCTTCCGGCGACAAACTTAATCCCATAGGTTGCAATAAAATCATGATCTGTGGTAATATATTTCAGCTCGATCTTTGTCGGCACACTTTTGCCGCCGTCTATAACCTGTGCTCCCTGATCGTCCAGCAAGCGGCCTGACGGAATACGTGATGATCGTCCTACGCTCCTTATAGCAGGATTTCTCAGTAATTCCTGCCTGAATGATTCAAATTGTTTGGTCAAAGTGCCTGAATAGGTTGTAACCAATATATGATCTTTATTAAAACCTAAGGATTTTGTCTGTATAAAGCGTAATTGCTGAAAAACGACCGTTGTAGCTACGATGAGAATTATAGAGATTG
>DATHLW010000068.1:0-3112 GCA_035487675.1 Mucilaginibacter sp.
ACCCGTTTACCGGGTTAGGATCGCGGGCAGTAGTTAACTGATCACCGCTTACTGTTTGTGTGGCATATCCAATGCGGCGCGCTTCTTTTTTAACACCGAATGCCGTTACAACCACTTCGCTAAGTGATTTGTTGTCGGCCACAAGAGAAATGGTATAGTTAGCTTGATCGCCTACAGTAACTTCCTGTGTTAAGTATCCAAGGAATTTGAATGTAAGAACCTGACCTTTTTCAACGGTAAATAAAAAACGTCCGTTGAGATCAGTTACTGTGCCTTTATTAGTCCCTTTGAGTAAAACACTTACTCCCGGTAAAGGCTGTTTGTTTTCGTCGGTAACGGTACCACCGATCTTTGTTTGCCCGAATGTGAGTATCGGGGCAAGGCATAATAACGCAAACGTTATCATTGTCCTTAAATGAATGTAAAGCTGCTTCATCTGCTGAATTAATTAGGTGAGAAGAATATTTTTCATGCAGCAATACTAAACTTAGTTTATTATTTGTAAACTAAATTAGTATTAAGGAAAGCTTAACATTACGTGTTAAACACGTTAAGAAGGGCTGTTTCTGTAACAGCAGAATTACAATCGACTTACAATAATTTAATATTCAGCAGGTGCCGAGTCAATTATTATTATATAAATGTTTTATAGCCAGCGATTTAAGATGCTGCAAATCCAATATAGGCACATTAATCTCTTTGGCTTTGTCATCCCAGTAACGTAAACGAATAAACAACTCAGCATCAGGATGCTTTTCAAACTCGGCAGCCTCCTGTTCAGTCATTCTTCCTCCCTGGAATTCGAGTGTTGCTTTGCTGGCGTCAGACAATTTATTATAGTATCCAGGGTATTTATAAGTAAGATATCGTTTGGCAATCACATGACTTTCAACCAAAGTGGCGAGCCTTTCAGAAAAACCACGCTCGCGCAGGTAGTCGGCGCCTAATTTTTCATGATCAACGTTTCCAAAGCCATCCATGCTTTCAACGTCTGCATCTTCTGCACATAAGTGGCCAATATCGTGAAAGAAAGCCGCAAGGATCACTTCGTCATCAAAACCCTCTTCCTCGGCCAAAACCGCAGCCTGAGACATGTGTTCCAATTGCGACACGGGTTCACCTATATAATCCTCGTCACCATGCTTTTCATATAAAGCGAAAACTTCGTTAACAATTCTTTCAGGATTTAAAGCAGCTGTATTCATAGTGTTAAAGTTCGCACAAATAAAAGTACCATGTATTATCAAATTATTAAATCTTCATCATTGATTTAGCTATCTAAATTAATTTCCCTTTTATTGCAGATCACAATTATTAAAACTTTAATTTGTGATACCATTATAAATATACCAACGTTTACCAATTTCTATGGAAGATGATATACTGATCCAGATCAGTAACCGAATAAAAGATCGCAGGCGCGAACAAAATATTACTGTACAGGAACTGGCTAACCAGGCCAATGTGAGCAAAGGCTTAATATCCCAGATAGAAAACAGCCGGACCATACCATCGCTTATAGTACTGATAGATATTATAAAGGCCCTGAATATAGATCTGAATGAGTTCTTTAAGGATATCCGCACCAAAGGTAACCTGTCGCCGGTACTGGTAAAACGCAAAGTAGAGTATGAACATTTTGAAAAGGAGCATGCTAATGGCTTCCACTACCAGCGCATCTTTACCCGCTTTATTGACCATTCAACGGTGGATATTGTCATACTCAACCTTGAACCTAATGCAACCAGGCCTTTGGTAGAGACCGATGCTTTTGAATATAAATATATTATAAGCGGAGAGATCGAATACCTGATCGACGAGGAAAAGATCAGGTTAAGCACGGGAGATTCCATATTATTTGACGGCCGTATACCACATACCCCCGTCAACATGGGCAAGGAAACAGCCAGTATGCTGGTTGTTTATTTTTTTGAGGAGAAATGAGTTAGTGATCAGTGACTAGTTAATCAGTTATCAGGCTTACCTGGTCACTGATAACTGATCTCCGGTTAACTGATCACTAAATGCAAATTAATCAAACCTTAACACTAAATTAGTTCGATATTAATAAACTAAGTTTAGTATTGCTCAACTTTTATCCCCTACTATAATGTCTATTAAATTAGTTGTTTTTGATATAGCCGGTACTACGGTTAAGGATGATCACAATGTAAGCAAGGCTTTTAAAGCTGCATTGGAGAAATATAATTATGATGTCCCTTTAGAGATGATCAACCCGCTGATGGGTTATGAAAAGAACCAGGCCATCACCCAAATGCTGCATTTGCACGAGACTAATGAATCAAAAATCACTACTGAACTGGTAAATGATATACACCGCGAGTTTGTAAAGCAAATGATCCACTTCTACCAGTTTGAGCCGGGTATTGAGCCGCTTCCAAATGTAGAAGAGACTTTTGCGGCATTGCATGATTCGGGCATATTAGTTGGTATTAATACCGGTTTTTCAAAAGATATTGCTGAGACTATTGTAAATCGTTTACAATGGCGCGAAAAGGGTTTGATAGATTATCTTGTTGGCTCTGATGAGGTGGAGCTTGGTCGCCCGCACCCATATATGATACAAAAAATGATGTACGAAAGCGGTATTACCGATCCGCTCGAAGTGGTAAAAGTAGGCGATACGGAAGTTGATGTTCGCGAAGGTCAAAGTGTGGGATGCAAATACGTGATTGGAGTAACAACTGGTATCTTTACGAGAGAAGAGCTGGAAAAATATAATCCAACCGACATCATTGATAATGTTGCACAAGTATTGGATATTATCAGTCAATAAAACATGAAACTGGTCGATCAGCTTAGAGTAAAAGTAGCTAAATGGCCCTATGGGCTATTGTCAGTAATGGCGGCAATTTCGTCATTCGGAGCCTATACCTGCATGTATGCTTTTCGCAAAGCATTTGCTGCAGGTACTTTTACAGGTCAGCAATACTTTCATATCGATTATAAAGTATGGCTGGTTATTGCGCAGATCATCGGTTACACTTTAAGCAAGTTTTACGGCATCAAATTTATATCCGAATTGAAACCCGGCCAGCGGGCAAAGTATATTTTGCTATTGATCGGCATAGCCTGGCTATCATTATTGTTT
>DATHLW010000069.1:0-5441 GCA_035487675.1 Mucilaginibacter sp.
GGCCTGGATAATTTATATCTGATCCCAACTGCTGAGGTGCCTATCACCAATTTATATCGCGATGTGATCCTGAAGGCAGATGAACTGCCGGTAAAGAATTGCGGACATACACCATGTTTCCGCCGTGAAGCTGGCTCATATGGTGCACATGTTCGTGGTCTGAACCGTTTGCACCAGTTTGATAAGGTTGAGATCGTGCAAGTGGCCCACCCGGATGAATCATATACCATACTGGAGCAGATGAGCGCTCATGTACAAGGATTGCTGCAAAAATTGGGTTTGCCTTACCGGGTATTGCGCCTGTGTGGCGGCGATATGGGTTTCGGTTCAGCTTTAACTTATGATATGGAAACCTGGAGTGCCGCTCAGCAACGCTGGCTTGAGGTTTCTTCCGTGTCTAACTTTGAAACCTTCCAGAGCAACCGCTTAAAATTACGTTTCCGTAATGCTGAAGGGAAAACACAGTTGGCACATACACTAAACGGTAGCGCACTGGCTTTGCCACGTATTGTAGCTACTTTGCTGGAAAATAATCAGACAGAAAAAGGAATAAAAATACCCGAAGTACTGGTGCCTTATACCAGGTTTGAGTGGATTGATTGATAGTGATTGGAGATCAGTTAATTAGAGACCAGTCAACTCTAAAATCAATTATGCAAGGTTTTGGTAAATGCTTGCACGGTTACATTGATCAACTCAAAAAGAAGCACTCACCAGCAAATCAGTAACGGCTGAATCCAATATCGATTTAACGTGATTGATAGAGGCTTTAGTTGGATTATGCAGCTCCTCTTTATAGATCACATGGTTAACGCCCAAAACCTTTAGAAATTCATCTATTTTACGGTTGGCTGTGCTTTTAAAGCAACATATCTTGATCTTGTTGTAATAAGCATTAGTGCGGATACGGCGCAATATTTTCTCCATATCCTTATTCATATAATCATAATCAAATATGATCACATGAGGGGCGAGTTCATAGATGGCTGGAAATACACGATCTACTTCAGCGATGTGCTTAATCTGTTTATTCTTAGCCAAAAGCTGAACAGAAAAAATGTTGGGGGCGACTAACAGGACTCTTTCGGTCCTAAAATGTATCATGCTCAATTTTTTACGGATATTTAAAGTTAATATCTAGTTTCTATATTGTCAAGTACTTGTCAATCAGCAAGAATCAAATTGGCTGATGGGTCGATAAAAAAATAGGCCCTTCCGTTTATTTTTACGAGAGGGCCTTATGAAAAGTTACAGTATTATTTCAACCTTTTTATTGAGCTATTTCGAACACTGCCTGCACTTGAAAACTGAGTTTTATAGGCTTAATATCAATGTCAGAATCAGCAGGTTGAGGGCTCGCAACTAAAGCTCTGTTTGCATACATTGGCCTTGGTGAGGGGTAATTACTGTTGTCGGATTCGGTAATATCTATTGGTCTTCCCACCTTTTCATTTATACTATTAAGCAAATAAGTGGCCTTGTCTTTTGCCGCCAGAAGAGCCTGAATCTTAAGCTCTTGCTTTAATTGAGGCATCTTTGAATAGTCATAACTATCCACATTTGTGGATTGTATACCCTTCGGATCGACCTTGCTCAGGATCTCATTAAACTTGTTCAGGTCGTGAAAGCGGATGCTGTATTGCTTGCTCGCCAGGAAGTCAGGATTCTTCTTTTTTTGCATGGTATTGTTCCATGCGGAGACGTTGCTGATAGTAAAATCTTCCCTGGAAATCCCTGCCTCTTTTACTGCATTTTCCAGCTGATTTTCCAGTTGATCTATGGTAGTTTTCTTCCTTCCATCGAGGTACTCCTGTAACGAAATAGTTACATTTATGATGTCTGGAGTGACTTCTTTTTCTGCAATTCCGGTCACTTCTATCTTCCGCCGAAGGTCAACATTTTGTGCAAAGACGCCATAGCTGCATAAACTAAGCGCTGCAAAGATCAATAGTTTGTTCATAATTATTATAATATTTAAGATATTGACTGTAGACGAAGTTAAAGGTAAAATCGCGACAGTATCTTTTTATTATTTGCAACCGGGCAACTTCGGAATTTAAGGTTATGAGAGAAAAACCTTTGGGTAAATAATTAAGTGCTCTATCAAAAAGAAAAGACAACTGTATTTTCTTTACAGTTGTCTTTTTTCACTTTGTGATAAGGACTAAGCATTACAAAGTACCACATTAATTTTTTTAACCGCAACCCGTGTTTTCACGGTATTTTTTGATTTTAAAAATAACACGATAGTTCATTTTGGCATCACAGAGGCACTTTTTGATTTTTAATTTTAATCAATGGTTAAAATAAATTTTCGCCAAACCTTTTTAGTGTGTTTTAATGACAATAAGATATGGCGTTGTAAAAAAAATTAATTCAATAAAAAAGCCGCTATCGAAGCGGCTTAAATATTTTTATATCTTGATAAATTCATTTCTTTGAACTTTACATCCAAACTTGTTTTCCGGAATATTTGCTAAAGCCAGTATTATACTTTTAATCCTGACCAAAAATACGCGGCAATATTTTTTTATTTTATCTGCACATCTGCACATCAAATCATTCTTCCACCACCTCGCTGTTAGGGGTGCTTACCTCCGGTGTCTGATGTTTAAAGTAATGTTTCTGGTAGAGCAGAATCAGGATAACACCAACTGAAATCGACGCATCGGCCAGATTAAATACAGGGCGGAAAAATATGAAATCCTGTCCACCCCAAACCGGTACCCATGAAGGGAAATTGCCGGAGATCAATGGAAAATAGAACATGTCTACAACGCGTCCGTGAAAAAGCGATGAGTAATGATATATGATTCCATAGAATGTAGAATCGATGATATTACCCAGTGCACCGGCAAATATCATCGCTACGTTCAGGATCAATCCGCGGTGATATTTGTGCTTGATCAGGTAGATCAACCCGTAACCAATAGCTACAACTGCACCTATGCGGAATAAAGTTAAGGCCAGTTTACCCAGCTCACCGCCAAATTCCATTCCAAAGGCCATGCCGTTATTTTCGGTGTAGTGAAGCATACCCCGGCTGCCCAGGAAATGGATCTCTTCACCTAAATACATATGCTGCCGCACCCAGATTTTTATGGCCTGGTCGGCAAGGATGATAAGAAAAGCAACAAGAAAGGGTTTGGTGTAAGCAGCCTTCATTAATATTGCTTCAGTTTGGCTTCCATGCTCAGCGTAGTATGCGGCACAGCGCGTAAGCGTTCCTTTTGTATCAGTTTTCCTGTTTCGCGGCAAACGCCGTAAGTTTTATTCTCAATACGTACCAGTGCAGCCTCTAACTGCTCAATAAATTTCTTTTGACGGGCAGCCAATTGATTGATAGATTCCTTCTCAAGCGTAGCCGATCCGTCTTCCAGTGTTTTATAAGTTCCGGCAGTATCATCGGTGCCGTTTGCGTTTGGTGTACTTAATGATGATGCCAGTGAGTTTAATTCCTCTTTTGCGATTCTAAGCTTATCTAAGATCAACTCCTTAAATTCCTGCAGTTCCACATCAGAGTACCTGGTCTTTTCGTTTTCTTGTTTCATTTATATTTTTGTTATATAGATCAATACTTCGTTTTCTTCAATTGTCACTATATCTCCCTCAGTTAGCAGATTATCGAGTAGTACTGTATCGGCTAAAATTTCGGCGCAAATATAAGATAAATTATTTTGTACAGCTTCGATAATTAAAAGTGAATCAGTACGGTAGCGAACATTTATTTTATCAGTAACTTCAAATCCTTTCTCTTTACGCAGATTCTGTACGCGATTGATAAATTCGCGTGATATGCCTTCCTGTTTTAACTCGCTGGTGATGTTAACATCTAACGCGACAGTTAGTTTTCCTAAATTAGCAACCTGCCACCCGGGAACGTCCTCGGCAATGATCTCTACATCACTCAGTTCGATTTCGAATGTCGAATTTCCGATTTCGAATTTAGTAAAACCGGATTCCTCAAAACGGTTTAACGCATCCTGGCTCATATTAGTTATAGCTTCGGCAACAGCTTTCATATCTTTACCTACTTTCGGGCCCAGGGCCTTAAAGTTTGGCTTCACTTTCTTTTTGATAAAACCTGAGGCATCGGTGATATACTCGATATCCTTAATATTGGTTTCGGAAAGGATCAGATCCCTTACCAGCTCCACCTGGTGCCTGAAATTTTTATTCAGGATAGGTAATAACGTTCTTCCTAAGGGTTGGCGTACATTGATGCCTACTTTTTTGCGCAGCGATAGCGTTAATGAGGATATATCCTGCGCTAACTGCATCCTTTCCTCAAGAGACTTGTTTACCAGCTCTTTATGATATACCGGAAAATCAGCTAAGTGAACTGATTCGAATTTTTCCTTTTTGGTTACTTTATTCAGATCGGTATACAGCTTGTCGGCAAAGAACGGCGCAATGGGCGACATCAGCTTGGCAATAGTAGTCAAACAGGTGTATAATGTTTGATAAGCCGAAATCTTATCTTCTGAATTGTCTGATTTCCAGAAGCGGCGGCGGCTCAAACGCACATACCAGTTACTCAGGTGTTCGTCCACAAAATCTTGTATAGCACGCGCAGCTTTGGTAGGCTCGAAATCTGCATAAAACGCATCTACTTCTTTACTCAGCGTATTTAACAATGAAATGATCCATTGATCAATTTCAGGGCGTTTATTTAGTTCGATCTCTGCCTCGCTGTATTTGAATTTGTCAATATTAGCGTACAGTGCAAAGAACGAATAGGTATTATACAAAGTACCGAAGAACTTTCTGCGGACTTCATCCAGCCCTTCCATGTTAAATTTCAGGTTATCCCATGGTGACGCATTGCTGATCATGTACCAGCGTGCCGTGTCCGCGCCGTATTGCTCAATTGTTGAGAAAGGATCGACAGCATTGCCCAAACGTTTGGACATTTTATTGCCGTTCTTGTCCAGCACCAAACCGTTGGATACCACATTTTTAAATGCGATGCCTTTGTTGCCAACCTCTTTGTTAACGGCTTTGATCTCATCGCTGGTTTCGCTCAGCATTACTGCGATAGCATGCAAGGTAAAGAACCAGCCGCGGGTTTGGTCGACGCCTTCAGCAATGAAATCTGCGGGGTACGAGTTTTTAAATTGCTCCTTATTCTCGAACGGGAAATGCCATTGTGCGTAAGGCATGGCACCCGAATCGAACCAAACATCGATCAGGTCCAGTTCGCGCACCATTCTTTTTCCTGTTGATGAAGTCAATATCACATCATCAACATAAGGGCGGTGCATATCGGTCAACTTAAAACCTTTCGGCATAAAACCGGCAGAAATAGATTTTTCTATTTCCTGCTCCATTTCAGCAATCGATCCTATACATTTCTCTTCACCACCATTCTCTTCGCGCCAGATAGGCAGCGGTGTGCCCCAATAGCGGGAACGTGACAGGTTCCAATCCACCAGATTTTC
>DATHLW010000070.1:0-6640 GCA_035487675.1 Mucilaginibacter sp.
AAGTAAAAGAGATTTTTAAAGCATCCGAAACTGATGATCCATTGTCCGTAGTCCAGGGCAATGTTGATTATATGAAGCTGCCTACAGCTGATGAGTTAACAAAAAAGCAGCTTTTGCAGCAGCAGCGCCAGCAGGAAAAAGACCTGAACCTGGCATGGATCAATAAAATGAGCAGCACCAATGTTCAGCTGAGGGAAAAGATGACCTTGTTTTGGCACAATCACTTTGCCTGCCGCAGCAATAATGCGCTTTACGCCCAGCAGTTAAACAATATTCAGCGTACGCATGCATTGGGGAATTTCCGCGACCTGGTATTGGAAGTATCCAAATCACCTGCCATGCTGCAATTCCTCAACAATCAGCAAAATCATAAAGGGCATCCAAATGAAAATTTTGCCCGCGAGTTGATGGAGCTTTTCACTATCGGTCGCGGTAACTACACGGAGCAGGATATTAAAGAATCGGCACGTGCATTTACAGGCTGGGGTTTTGATAAGGATGGTTTATTTAAAGTGCGCCCGTTTCAACACGATGACGGCGAAAAAACCTTTATGGGTAAAACCGGTAATTTAAACGGCGAGGATATCATCAACCGGTTATTAGAGCAAAAACAAACTGCCGTATTCATCAGCAATAAACTGTATAAATACCTGGTGAATGAGGTTCCCGATCCTGCCCACGTAAATGCCATGGCTGATGTATTTTATCAATCCAACTATGAGATAAAACCACTATTAGAATATGTTTTTACTGCGGACTGGTTCTATGACGAAAAGAACATGGGCAATATGATCAAATCGCCGGTTAATTTTTTGGTTGGGTTGAACAGGCAATTTTATATTACTTATCAACGTCCCGAAGTATTGCTGGAATTCCAAAGAGCATTAGGGCAGGTGCTGTTTTATCCGCCCAACGTAGCCGGCTGGCCTGGTGGAAGGAATTGGATCGATAGTTCGTCGCTTATGTATCGTCTTAAAATACCATCTATGCTGCTTGATGGGGGCTTGATCGATTTCACAGGCAAGGTTGATCCGGAAGACGAAGCCTACCTGGCAACGATGCGTACAAGGCAATCTATAGTTAATACCAAAGTTCAGGCCCAACCCGATTGGGATAAGTTTTTGCAAAGCATCCCAAAAGATCTGTCAAAAACAGGGATAGCAGAGTTTATGCTGGAACCAAAAATAAGTCCCGCGATTCAGGCAGTGGCAGAGCAATCAACTGATATAAAAACATTAGCGGTTGAATTGGTTTCAACACCGGAATATCAGCTTTGTTAAGTTTGAATCAATGAATTATTGAGTTATTGAATGAATAGCAAATTAATGAAGAATTTTAAAATCAGTAATTCAATAATTCTCTAAATCAATAATTATGAGAAGAAGAGACTTCATAAAAAATACCGCGCTTGCTTCGGGAGCATTTTTGATACCTGCTTTTTTGAAACCGCTGGAAGCTATTGCAAAGGGAGAATTGTCAGGCTATAAAAACCTCGTCATCATCCAGCTTTCAGGCGGCAATGACGGGTTAAACACTGTTATCCCTTTCGGTAATGATATTTATTATCAAAAACGCACCTCTATTGCCATTAACCAAAATGATATTATTAAGCTGAATGACATGCAGGGTTTAAACCCAAACCTGTCTGCCTTAAAAGAAATTTATGACCAGGGCTGGATGAGTATCATTAACTCCGTCGGCTATCCTAATCCAGACCGTTCGCATTTCAGGTCGATGGATATTTGGCAAACCGCCAGCGACTCAAACCAGTTTTTAACAACAGGATGGATTGGCCGTTACCTGGATTCCAATTGCCAGACTTGTAAAAATCCATACACTGCCATTGAGGTAGATGATACCCTATCACTCGCTATGAAGGGTGCGGGCATGAAGGGCATAGCCGTACAGGACCCTAATAAATTATACCAGGCCACACGTGAACCTTTTTTTAAAGACCTGGTACATGATCATAACAATGATCACCTGAATGAAGATAATCTAGGTTATCTCTATAAAACCATGATCGAGACCTATTCATCGGCTGATTATATCCAAAAGACATCTAAAACTTATACTGTCAGTGCTGAATACCCTGCAACACCGCTTGGGAACCAATTGAAAACTGTCTCGAAATTTATCAACTCAGGGTTGCAAACAAGAGTTTATTACGTGTCATTAAGCGGATTTGACACTCACGTAGGCCAGCAAAACCAACAAGGCAGGCAGTTAAAAATCTATGGTGATGCTGTGGCTGCGTTTGTTAAGGATCTAAAGCAGAGCGGTAAACTGGACGATACGTTAGTGATGACCTTCTCTGAATTTGGGCGCCGGGTTGAACAAAATGCCAGTAACGGCACTGACCATGGTACAGCAAATAATGTGTTTGTCTTCGGCGGTAAGCTTAAAAAGGCAGGGATTTTTAACGACGCCCCTAACCTGGCCCAATTGGATAATGGCGACCTGAAATATCAAATCGACTTTAGGGACGTTTATGCTACATTATTGGATAAATGGCTTGATGTGAACAATAGCCAGATATTAAATAAGAACTTTAAAGGATTAGAGTTTATTTGAAAATCGAAATAATTGTATACATTATTATACAAAAAAGTCCCGGCATTGCTACCGGGACTTTGCTTTATCAGCTATTTAGCTTAGAAGAATTTAAATCCTACACTCAGTGCCCATAGGTTTTGCCTCTGGCCAAAATCATCGCTTACTTTAGTAAGGCCTCCTTCATACCGCAGATCGGCTGTAATTGGCCCGATATCAACACCACCACCGGCCTGGAAACCTATTGTACTATTTTTGTAGTGGCCAAAATCATTAAAGGCCCCAGTCGCATTGCTCGAAAAATCCTCACTCTTATTAAGCGTATAAGTATATATCGGCCCAGCCATTAATCTGAAATTCAAATTTTTAGATCCAAAAGAATGCCCCAATAACAATGGAACACTCAGATTGGTAAAATTTACATTAGCATGAAAGCTACCGTCAGTTGAAGTAAACTTACCGCCGGTACTGCTCAGATAAGCTTCGGGCTGCAAATAAAATGCATTCCCAAAGCGGGCGAAGACACCGGCCTGGTAACCAGTCCTGGTTGATTCATTAAGGTTATCAGTGCTGATTTTCGAAAAATTAACCCCGCCTTTTATACCGAGGCTAAATTGTGCCTTCGCGCTGATGCAAACCGCTATCAGTAACGCGACACTTAAAAGATACTTTTTCATTTAAATTCAATTTAGTTTTACAAATAGATTAGATGTTATAATTAACTAATGGTTTAACAATTTGCGAGCCAAATTATTGCGCAGGGCTTCAACAGATTTTTTCTATTTTTGCTAAAACATATTTTTGAAATGGCAGAGATCAGTATCAGCAACAAAGACTGGGCGCGTGTAAAGATCAAATTACAACGTAAATACAACCACCTCACCGATGAAGAATTGCAGTATAATGAAGGCCAGGAAGACAGCCTGATCAACAAGATCATGGACCTGGTGCACCGCGACCGCAAGTACGTGGTTTTCACCTTGAAAAAGGCTTTGGCCAATATGGATAATAACCGCCTGTAGCCCGCGTTTGGATTATTAAAGCCGGAATTTTTTTCGATTTGATGTAAAACTTTATTGCATGCATCATTTTTTAATATCAAAATCGTAATTTTATATTCTGGAAATGAGATTTTTAGATCACACATCTAAATGTGTCTCTTTTATTTAATCAACAGGTGCTGTGATGAAAAGAAATTTTAAAAAGTGGGGCTTCTTAGCCGGTATAGCGGTACTTGCTGTAGGTATTTTTGGCTTTCAGGACGACCTTTTTCAGATCGCCAAAAATCTGGATGTGTTTTCATCGGTGTACAAAGAGGTTAATATCAATTACGTAGATGATATTAACTCCGCAAAAATGATTAAAACCGGTGTTGATGCCATGCTCGATGGCCTCGATCCTTACACCGAATTTGTCCCTGAATCAGAAATTGAAGATTATAAACTGCACTATGTAAGCACGCAATACGGCGGCATTGGTGCCGGTATTTTCGCACGCGAAGGAAAAGTATACGTTTCAGACGTTTTTGAAGGCTTCCCTGCACAAAAGGGAGATATAAGGGCAGGCGACCGCCTGGTTAAAATAAATAACGTCGATCTTACAGGCAAAACCAACGACCAGGTTAGCCAACTTCTAAAAGGGTCAAAAGGCGCATCCATTAAGTTATTAATTAAACGCGGTGAAGCTGAACCTATCGAAAAAAACCTGGTACGCGATGAGATAAAACAACCCAACGTAACCTATTACGGTATGGTTGATGGCAATATGGGCTATATCAAACTCGATAAGTTCCTGGAAAATTCAGCTGAGGAGGTAACCACAGCACTTACTAATCTTAAAAAGAATAGCCCTAACGGGATCATACTCGATTTGCGCTCAAATGGTGGCGGTATCCTGCAGGAAGCGGTTAAAATCGTGAACTTATTCGTGCCAAAAGGGGTTGAGGTTGTATCGCAAAAAGGTAAAATAAAGGATAAGAACTTTACCTATAACACTCAAAATACACCGCTCGAACCAAACCTGCCTTTAGTAGTATTGGTGAACAGCCGCTCTGCTTCCGCTTCAGAAATCGTGGCAGGCTCCTTGCAGGACCTGGACCGTGCAGTTATTATAGGACAACGCAGCTATGGAAAGGGCCTTGTACAACAAACCTTTAATTTACCTTACAATAGTTTGGTGAAGATCACTATTGCTAAGTATTACATACCGTCCGGACGTTGTGTGCAGGCACTTGACTACACCCATCGTAAGGACGATGGCAGCGTTGTAAAAGTTGCCGACTCATTGATGCATGAATTCAAAACCAAAGATGGCCGTTCGGTTTATGATGGTGGCGGTGTGTATCCGGATATCCCGGTAAAGCAGGAGCGTTTTGCGAACATTACCCAGGCATTGGTTTCCAAATTGCTGATATTTGATTATGCAACGTTTTATCGCAACGCTCATAATAGTATAGGTAATGACAAGACATTTCATCTTTCCGATGCTGATTACAACGATTTTGTAAAATTCCTCTCCGATAAAAATTACAGTTATACCACTGCTACTGAAAAGCTCGTAAATAACCTGAAAACCGAAGCCACTAAAGAAAAGCAATTCACTGGTATACAGGCTGAGTATGATGCCTTAAAAGCCAAATTGCTTGCGAGTAAAAAGAGCGATCTGCAACAAAATAAAGAGGAGATAAAACAAGTTCTCGAGAATGAAATTGCATCCCGCTACTACTACGAGAAAGGCCGTTACGAAACTAATTTTAAGTATGACAGAGAGCTGGCCCAGGCGGTAAAAACCATGCAGGACAGGAGCCAGGTTGCATCTATCTTGAAAGGTGATGGTGATTACAAAGTGATAGGCAAACCCCAACTGGCTATGATCTCTAAAAAAGCCGAAGACAAGGAAACTAATT
This sequence comes from Mucilaginibacter sp., assembly GCA_035487675.1. Lineage (GTDB taxonomy): Bacteria > Bacteroidota > Bacteroidia > Sphingobacteriales > Sphingobacteriaceae > Mucilaginibacter. Next base: position 5,459 of record DATHLW010000070.1, read on the forward strand.
CCGACGACCAATAATTTTTTATTAAAATATTATAACACAATGCCCTGTCAATGAGGGCATTTGCTTTTTATATCAACCTCATGTAGCATGCAGCTATAAAATATTTAAACTTTTACCGTTTAATATTGTCATACATACCAAACAATAATATATTAAAATGAAGAAATTAGTTTTTACAGCAGTCCTATTAATAAGCTGTTTGTCTTTCAAATTAGCCGACGCCCAGATACATTTAAGTGTGGGAGTGAATATTGGCGCCCAGCCTGATTGGGGCCCGGTTGGATATGATCACGCCGACTATTATTACATGCCCGATATAGGTGTTTATTATGATGTACCAGTACATCAATATGTTTATTTAAACAATGGTGTTTGGGTTCACCAGGCTTATTTACCCGTAAGGTACCGCGATTATGACATCTATCATGGCTACAAAGTGGTAGTTAACCGTCCTGAACCATGGCGCTATGATGGTGATTACAGATCGAGGTATGCTGGCTACCGTGGCCGCAGGGACCAGGTAATCATTCGCGACAGCCATGACGATAGATACCGTAACCACTGGCACGATAACGGCCGTCATGAAGGCTGGGACAAACATGATCGTGGTGGTGATAAACATGATCGTGGTGGCGACGACCAGGGTCGTGGCGAAGGCCATGGACATGGTCACGGACATGATTAATTGGCAAACAATTAAACTTGGCAGGCTTCTCTTTCGGGGAAGCCTGTTTTGTTATAGTCTAATTCGTTTTAATAAACTGATAAATGGCCTCGCACCAGAACTGCCCTAATGCTGATGCGCCTTTACTATTAGGATGCAGGTAAAATATACCTTCATGACCCTGTTCTGGGATCAGGTCGGTCGAATAATGACTGCTGAAATAATCAAATGCCCTTTTATCCGAAGCAAACACATGGCCTGGATAAGACGTTTTATACTCGGCAACAAGTTTATCTATTTGCGGGAAATAACTTTGCAAGCGTGTTAAGCCTTCCTGTAAATACATCGAACCATTGTACGTATTTGGGCTGTACCAAATAGACTTCTGGATAATGATTTTACTGTGCGGGAAATGCTGCAGTAAACGATCAATAATTATCTTCAGATTATTACGGTACTGTCCAGCAGAAACAGGCGAACCATTAGGGCCTGCAATAGCGCTGTCATTGGTACCAAGC
>DATHLW010000071.1:0-5576 GCA_035487675.1 Mucilaginibacter sp.
ACCAGCGTGTCGGCCTTCTGGTCGTCAAAGCTGTTCCTGTCTTTGAAGTTTACACCCAATACGTTATTTGGTGTATAAAGTTGATAATTTACTTCCCCTAATTTACCGTCTTTACCGGGGTAACGTATCTCCCATGCAAACTGGTGGGCTGTCACGTCAATATTAAGGTCGCCCTTCAGGTTATCAGTATTGGTAACTGTTCTCCAGGTAAAAAACCCGAACACTACCAGCACAGTTAAAACAATAGCCGGAATGATTGTCCAAACTTTTTCAATGGTATTATTATGAGGATAGTAGTAACCTTTGCGTTTATCTGATCCGCGATATTTGAAAGCAAAACCAAACAATAATATCTGGGTGATAAAAAATACAAAAAGCGTAATAACTGTAGTGACCCAGAACATAAAATCGATCTTAACACCATGCTCAGACGCTGATTCAGGCAATATTTCATTGCCCTGCACAGCTAACGACCAGTAAGCACCATATAAGCCTGCGACAAGGAATATAAGACAGATAACCCCGATAATATTGTTCCAGTTGATGCCTTTTTTACCCTGCATCTGGAGGCTCAGATCATATACTCTCAATATTTTACCGATAACCGCCACCACAATGCATGCTAGCAATACTAATAATACATAGTAGCCAACACCCAGCCACATAGCAGACTTTTGTGCCGCCGTATCGGTTGCAGTTGCTGCTCCTGAAGTTGTTGTCTGCGCCATGAGCAGGTTAGTGCCAAGCAGCATGAACGCAGCAAAAAGCGAAAGAGTTTTTTTAGAATCTATAAATTTTTTGAATCCCATTTTAATATCTGTTTGGTATTCTATATCCGTTGTAAAATTAGCAATTATATATGATGGTGAAGGCTCTCTTCCAGGAACGGGTGCTTTTTCGGAATAAGCGATTTAAACTTACTCAGTGCATTTAGTACCAGGAAGGTGAACAATCCGGCAAAACCAATAAAGATACCTGGCTCAAGCAAGCTGAACTCTGTATACCAGTGTTCTTTTGGCCCTATGGTGCCAGGCATGATCATTTGCCAGTAATCCAACCAGTGGCCGATGATCAAAACAACACACATAAACCTTATGGTTCCTTCGTAACGTTTTGAGTCACGCTGCATCAATACCAACAATGGCGTAGCAAAATTGATAATAATGTTCAGCCAGAACCAAGGCATAAACTGAGGCTCCCATCTTCTGAAAAAATAAGCTGATTCTTCAGGAATATTGGCATAATAGGTTAACAGGAACTGGGCGAACCACAAGTAAGTCCAGAACACCGAGAATGCAAACATAAACAAACCCATATTGTGGATATGATCTGTTGTGATCCATGACATATACCCTTGTTTTCTCAGGTATAAAATGATCAATGTCATCACAGAAAGGCCGCTTACCCACAAACCAGCGAGGTTATACCAGCCAAACATGGTTGAGAACCACCGGGCCTCTAATGACATGATCGTATCGAAAGCAAATATCGGAACTGTAAAACCAAATAATACCAGGAACACTGCAGAGATCGTGAAGCTCTTGTTGTAGAATTTCATTCCACCAAGATCATCTTCACTGCTTGAAAATTTGTATAGCAGGTAACCAAATATGCTGTAACAAGCCAGCATGGCGATGATACGGGTCAGGAAGTATGGTTTATTTAAATAACCTTCTTTACCAACGATTACGTGGTCATAAATGCCGCTATCCTTAATGTGCAGATCGGGAGTTGCCCATCGAGCATACAAGTAAGGCTCAATGTGGTCCTTCCCATCGACATTAACTGTGTGGGTCATTGATAAGCCACTGATGATAATAATGATCAATATTAATGCAGCAATAGGTAATACTTTTCCAAATGCCTGTGGAACACGCAGTAGCGAAGCAGACCAACCAGCCTGGGCAGCATATTGTATTGCACAGAACATTACGCCGGCTGCACATACACAGGTGAAATAGTAACCTACAAGCAACAGGTTATCAAATGTCTGTTCGGCATGGTTTGTGAGAAAACCTGCTATGATGGTAATAACACCTATAACAATAGCAATCAAGCTCCAGGATTTTGCTTTCCCCGTAAATTGATATTGTTCGTCAAAACTGTTATGAGTCTTCATCTAAATTATAATTCTTATAAAGTTTGTAAATGGTGTACGTACATAATTACTTTCCAACGCTCCTCTGGTGCAAGTTGCGAAGCGTAAGAACCCATTGCATTCACACCATAAGTGATCGTGTGGTATATCTTACCGTCAGAAAGGTCTTTCATGGCGCCACCGCGTGATGATTGTCCTGTTGAATACGATGGTGGCGGCGGGAACCCGTGTGTAACCACTAATCCGTCACCCAATCCCTTTAAACCATGACATGGTGAGCAAAAATGCTCAAATAATACCTTACCATCTTCAAAATTGGCCTGTGTTTGTGGTAGTGTGTTCTTTACTTCAGCACCTGCCTTTTCGTAGGCATCCTTATTGTTTGGATAGTCAAAAGTCACAAATCCAACAGGAATAGTACCTGCAGGTGGTTTTTGCGCCGTCTTGCCATCCTTAAAGTTAGGGTTAGGCTGATCGGGATCATACGCAATATGTTCATACATATTGGGGGCGTATTCCCATCCGGTGCTTCTTTTGTCTTTGCACGATGTAATTACAACCGTAGCAGCAATAGTTACCGCCGTAATACCCAATATCTTTATTTTATTCATAGCTAACATATTTTCTGTCGTTATGCTTTATTTCTACTGCCCCAGCTTCCTTTAATATATTTGTGATGTCTTCGTGCGGAATATTTCCTTTAGCGTCAATTGCGATAACAAAGCGGTCGTCTGTCGCTCTGAAATCCATTACCCTTGGCGCACGGCCAGGGAAAAGGTGCGTTGCGAAGAAGAAAGTGATCGTCATACCAAAAGCGGTAAATAATACGGTCCATTCAAAAGTAACCGGGATAAAATCCGGAACCGCAAAGGCAGGCTTACCACCAATATTTGTCGGCCAGTCATGCACCAGGAAATAATAAACCAAACTGAAGATGGTAGTGCCACCCAAACATCCAAACATAAAGGCAGCATAACCTAAACGCGAAGGTTTAATCCCCAGTTTATCATCAATACCGTGAATAGGCATTGGTGTATACACGTCATAAATAGGGACGCTGTTCTTTTTTAGTTTGTCGATCCCATGCATCATTACATCCGGATCATCAAAAAGGCCCAATATAAATTTAGTACTGCTCATTATTATGCTTTTTCATATTGAGACAGTTCAACACTGTCAAATTTGGTTAATGACTCTTTATAGAACTCGGCATGGGTTGGATCAACGTGGCCTTCTTCTATTAATTTTTTCTTAGCCTGCTCGCTCGAGCTCTTCAATAATAATTTCACTTCGGCCATTGCAATAGACGGTGCTACCCTAAGGAACAATAAGAATAAGGTAAAGAATACGCCTATAGATCCTATAAAGATGCTCATATCAACCCAGGTTGGATAGAACATCGCCCAACTTGACGGAATAAAATCGCGGTGAAGTGAGGTAACGATAATTACAAAACGTTCAAACCACATACCGATGTTTACTACAATAGATAGCACCCATGAAACCGGGATGTTTGTTCTTACTTTCTTGAACCACATCATCTGGGTCATCAGTACGTTACAGCCGTACATCATACAACCTGCCCACCAGTACGGACCAACAAAACGGTTTAAGAAAGTATATTGCTCATACTCGCCGCCTGAATAGTAAGCGATGAAGAACTCAGTCAAATAAGCTACACCCACTATCGAACCTGTTACAAGAATGATCTTGTTCATTGATTCGATATGGAACATGGTAATATAATTCTCCAGGCCCAATACTTTACGCAATACAAGCAACAGTGTCTGTACCATCGCAAACCCTGAGAAAATTGCTCCGGCAACGAAGTAAGGCGGGAATATGGTAGTGTGCCAGCCCGGTTCGAGCGAGGTGGCAAAGTCCATGGATACTATGGTGTGTACCGAAAGTACCAGCGGCGTAGATATACCTGCCAATATTAAGCACACAGTCTCAAAACGCTGCCATGTTTTCACTGATCCTGTCCAGCCGAATGAAAGTACAGAGTATATTCTGCGACGGATGCCAGTTGCACGGTCGCGGATGGTAGCCATATCGGGCAACAAACCGGTGTACCAGAACACCAATGATACCGAGAAATATGTTGATATCGCGAATACGTCCCAGATCAGCGGTGAGTTGAAGTTAACCCATAATGAGCCATATTGGTTCGGGAATGGTAGTGAGTACACGGCCATCCATGGGCGGCCCATGTGTGCTACGATATAAGTAGCGGCACAGATTACCGCGAAAATGGTCATCGCCTCTGCAGAACGGTTAATAGAGTTACGCCAGTTTTGACGGAACAATAAAAGGATCGCCGAGATCAGGGTTCCGGCGTGACCGATACCTACCCACCACACGAAACCGGTGATGTCCCAGGCCCAGCCTACTGTTTTATTTAATCCCCACTCACCTATACCATACCAAAACGTCCAGCTTACTGCGAACACCCAAAGGGATGCAGCCAGTGATGCGATAGTAAAACCTATCCACCAGGCTTTGGTCGGCATATTTTCTACCGGTTTCAAAACATCATTCGTAACCTTAGCATACGTGATGTCGTTACCGGTAACTAACGGTTCCCTTATTATTGATTCATTATGAGATGCCATATTCTATATCTCTATCTTATAATATTTAAGCCTCTAACTCAGTATTAGTATTTCTAACTTTCACCTGGTAACCAATACCTGGCTGTACGTTCAGTTCTTCAAGCACGTAATAAGTCCTTTCGCTCTTCAGTGCCTTTGAAACTTCAGAGTTTGGATCATTTCTATTACCAAACACGATCGCATTTGTAGGACAGGTTTGCTGACAGGCCATTTTTACCTCGCCATCTTTAAGCGGACGTTTCTCGATCTTAGCTTTTAATTTACCTGCCTGGATACGCTGTACACACATTGAACATTTTTCCATCACACCACGGAAACGGGTAACCACATCAGGGTTAAGCACCAGGTGAGTATGTTCGTTGATCAGGTAGTTATCAAAACGTGCATCGTTCCAATAGTTAAACCAGTTAAAGCGGCGAACCTTGAATGGACAGTTGTTAGCGCAATAACGTGTACCTATACAACGATTATAGGCCATCTGATTCAATCCTTCTGATGAGTGAACGGTAGCCAATACCGGGCAAACCGTTTCGCAAGGTGCATGATCGCAGTGCTGGCACAGCATAGGCTGATACACTACCGATACATTATCAAGATTTTGCAATTGCGAAATCTCCTGCTCTTCAGTTATTTCTTTACCGTCTTCGTTAAAGCTATAGTAACGGTCTATACGTATCCAGTGCATTTCGCGGCGACGGCGTACCTCATCACGGCCTACAACCGGAACATTGTTTTCAGCATTACAAGCTACCACGCAGGCACCGCAACCGGTACAAGCATTCAGGTCGATGGCCATTACCCAATCGTAAGCCGGGCGTTCGTAAGCATCCCACAGGTCAGCGTATTTTTTATGTTGTCTCTCT
>DATHLW010000072.1:0-4631 GCA_035487675.1 Mucilaginibacter sp.
TCCTTTGTTTTTTCCGTATCATAAAGCCTCGGCCCCCTGTAACAAGCTTGTATACCGGAACCATAATACTGCATCATTAACTTTTCATAGGCGTCCAGGTGTGCGCTTAACGGCTCCAGCGTTGCAGCGTCTCCTCCACCCTGGTACTCAGTCAATGGTACAAATCCCCAGCCCATGGATGGTGTTTTCTCCCAGGTGCCATCAAATATATTTTGGCGGTTCAATATGATCTGCTGTTCCCGCGGCAGAGAAAAGTTCACTTCACGATAACCCAGGCCAGTTTTGTTGGTTCCGTCCAAAAAATACCAGTCCGGGGCATTTACATACACCCCGCGCTCGTTCAACCATCGGTATAATTCTTTTTGCAGCTCCATTTGCCGCCATTGCGAGTCATCCAGGCCTTTATGTCCCGGATGAGTAGTCGACGCACAAACATCTCCAGGATAAGGCCCGTCATTTTCAAAAATATCAAAGCCCGCGTGCGAGATAAAGTATTTGATATGGGCTAAATAACTCAACCCCCACTTACTACCCAGGCAGGGCGCATGACCAAACATGGCGTTCAGATCGGGTTTACCAGTTTTGGGATCGATCACATCATCCTCATCACTTATCCTGCGACTGCTGAAGAGCGAATATCCTCCTATCAAAACACCTTTTTGATGCGCATAATCTGCCAGTTGTTTAAACTTAGCAATATTTACTGCCGATGTGTCCTCCATATTCAAACCGCTGCCGAAACTTAATATCAATCCCTCATAGCCGGTAGCAGCGCATTGGTCAATACAGGTTTTCACCTTCTCCGGGTCTGAGCTGACCAGATGCATAAAAATCGGATTTTCGGTTGTCCATGGTGCAATTGTGCGGTACATTTTCCGCTGTGCTAATCCATTGCGTTCGCGGTCGTAGCTATCTAACAAAAGTTCATTAGTACGTATAGATTTGAAAGTTTCGCCGGGTTTTAGCTCAATACCGATACCATTTGCAGGATACACTTCCAATAAACAGGGAGTGCTCAGATCATAATTAACTTGTGATGTGTAAGTTGAGTCAGCCTTCCAGTGTGTTGTCTGGTCAGACAGGTCGGCTTTCATTGCATTATTAAATGCATAGTTACTTTCCACATAAATCCCATGCGGCTTTTTCATTTGATCGACTTTCCCTACAACGGCTGATTCTTCTTCGGGCGTTGCTAATATTTCATTGACCACTTGCCCCAAATGAACACTTTCCTTACCATTATTTTCAACGCTTAGCCATTTGCAAATAAGTGGAATACCATCATATATTTCATAATTTACTTTAATGATCAAATCATTCAAATTAGTTGATTTTTTTGAATAGATAAAAGTCAATGTCTTACCGATTGGCAACTGTTTAGTTGATGCCCACAAACGGGCTTTCCATTTTACATAAGGTTGAATAGAAGAAATCTCAAAGCCTTGAAATTGAAAGTCCTGATCATTTGCCTTTAAATTACCTATCCATTCTTTTAACAGGTAAGCGTTTTGCTTTTGCCCGTAAAGCCCTCCCACGTTAACGAGATTACCATTAATGGTCAGTCTGGCTTCCGGTTTTACTGCCCGCAGCATTTGTTCGCCGTTACTCAGGTTTACAAAATCAACACAAGCAACATTTGGCTGTATCCTGAAACTTCTTTTTAAAAGGCCATTATAGAGTATAATATCTTTTCCGTCTTCACTTTGGTAAACATCAGCATGAATAGTGGTTTTACTCACCAGCCAATCTGCTTTGCTTAATAAATTAGCACCCTGCCTCAATACAGAAAGCTGACTTATTTTATTTTGAGCATTGCAAAAAGCTGCCTGAATTAAGAGCAGTGTTATAAGTAGTTTTTTCATTCCTTCGGATAGACTTATTTTATAGAAAGCGCGAAAATAATAATAGGATAGTTTAATTGGAATGGATTATTACTTTTGCGGCAAATAAAATTATACATGGCAACCACCAAACTTACCATAAACAGCAACGGATCTGTAAAAATTGACGGCGATTTTGAAATAGTTGATATGCAGGGTAACAATTATGGCTTACAGGGCCGCACAATTGTTTCTATCTGCCGCTGCGGATTATCAGCCAACAAACCCTTCTGCGATGGCTCACACAAAGGCCATTTTGAGCATGATGCCCAGGCATTTGATTTGCCGCCGAAGAAGGTGTGAGGTTAGTGATCAGTGATTGGTTAATCAGTGACCGGTATTTGCCTGATTAACCAGTCACTGGTCACCGGTTAACTGATCACTGATTAACCCAAATTCCCCTTCTTCAACTCTTCAACCGCATGATTTGCTGCACGGGCTGTTATTGCCATAAAGGTGAGTGATGGATTTTGCGTACTGGTTGAAACCATACATGAGCCATCGGTTACGAAGACGTTTTGGCACTCATGCATTTGATTCCATTTGTTTAGTAGTGATGTTTTGGGGTCTTTGCCCATGCGAACCCCTCCCATTTCGTGAATATCTAATCCCGGCGCCTGGTTGGTATCATGTGAGCCTATATTTTTGCATCCGGCTATTGTTAGCATTTCTGTACCCTGCGCCATAAAGTCCTTCATACTTTTAACATCATTATCATCATAAGCTACCGACATTTTTAGCAGTGGAATCCCCCATGCATCTTTTTCATCCTTGCTTAGTGACACATGATTGGTTTCTTTCGGGATAGTTTCACCTTGCATCTGCACATAAACCACCCACGGGCCGGCTTCTGATATGGCCTCTTTATATGCTTCTCCTATCTGTGGACCATCTGTATCGTGCCCCCACCCGGCCCGCATCACTGAATAAAATGTCATATACCCCCGCATGAAGTCCATTTCCTGTTTATACACGTTCCTGAAGTTTGGCATCATGATCGCACACGGGCGTCGGCCATAATAATAGGAATCCAGGTAGCCATCCATCGAGGCATAAAGTGTACCCCTGTAATTATGAAATGCGATATATTTGCCCAACAGGCCGCTGTCATTACCCAGTCCGTTCGGGAAACGCGAAGAGGTTGAATTCAGTAAAACCAGGTTGGTGTTCATTGTGGCTGCATTCACAAATATGATCTTTGCAAAATATTCGGTTGCCTGTTTGGTGTGGGCGTCTATCACACGAACGCCTGTAGCTTTACCTTTCTTCTCGTCATAAATTATGGAATGCACCACTGAATCCGGCCGGAGTGTCAGGTTACCTGTTCTTTCGGCCCAGGGAATGGTGGAAGCATTTGAGCTGAAATATCCGCCAAAAGGACATCCACGCTCACATAAACTCCGCGCTTGGCATTGCCCGCGCCCCTGTTGTCTATGTATTTCGTTAGGCTTGGTCAGATGTGCACACCGGCCTATCACCACATGCCTGTCTTTATAATGAGCATTGATTCGTTTGCTCATATCCTTTTCAACAGCATTCATTTCCCAGGCGGGTAAAAATTCACCGTCAGGTAATGTTTCCAGCCCGTCATGGTTACCTGATATCCCGGCAAACCGTTCAACATGGCTGTACCATGGCGCTATATCATCATAGCGGATCGGCCAATCTACCGCGAAACCATCCCGTCCCGGTCCTTCAAAATCATATTTGCTCCAGCGTTGTGTTTGCCGCGCCCATAGCAAAGACTTACCACCAACCTGGTAACCGCGTATCCAATCGAAAGGTTTTTCCTGTACATAAGGGTGTTCCTTATCCTTCACAAAAAAATGCTGACTTGCCTCGCTGAATGCATAACATCTTTCAACAATCGGATTTTCTTTTGAAACAGACAAAGGCTCATAAGTACGGTGCGGAAAATCCCATGGATTTTTGGTTGCTGTCGGGTAATCTTTCAGATGCACCACATTCCTGCCCCTTTCCAGTACCAGTGTTTTTAAACCATGTTCGCAAAGTTCTTTAGCGGCCCATCCGCCACTAATACCTGAGCCTATTACGATAGCGTCAAATGTATGCTGTTCCGCTCCCTTTGAATTGATGTTAGCCATGATATATCCGGTTAAATAATTGGTAGCCTCAATGTAGAACTTTTTAATAAAATATGTAAATAAATTAATTACAAACACAAAACCCCTAATGACGAGCACTAGGGGTTTCATTCCGACCATTTGTTATTTAGTTATTCGATCATTTCACTAAGCGGATTGTCCAGAAGTCATCTGAAAGATTTGCATCCAAAAGATATTCATATGGCATAGTAAAGTAGCCCTGTAATCCCCAACCTGGCCCCCAGCTATTACGTACAATAAAACGACCGGTATCGTTATTGTCATCATAGCCGACTACCAATACCGCGTGGCCGCCTACAACACTTTCCACATTTGTCGGGAGATTCAGTTTCCCGGTTTTGGCAACTTCCGGGCTTTCAAAACCGCTATATACCGTGAAGCCTATTACAAAAGGATATCCATCCGCAATACACCCCTTCATTTGATTAATATTCCGTGAAACGCGATGATAGGAGGTGGCAATATTACTCAGGGCGGCAGTATAGCACGATTGATATGGTTTCACGGCGAACTCACTAATGATATATGGCCATAATGTCTCGCTACATACCCCCTGCTTGCTTACACTTTTTATTCCATCGCGAATTTGGGCTCCGTTGTCATTATTAACTGTATTCTCAATAAC
>DATHLW010000073.1:0-4199 GCA_035487675.1 Mucilaginibacter sp.
AATAAAATACCGCATGATGTCTGATAATCGGGCTATCAATTCTGCTGCTTGCGGTGACCCATTCTGGGCGACGTAGTAAATATTATTCAGCGTATTAAATAAAAAATGCGGGTGCACTTGTTGTTTCAGCAAATGAAGCTCGGTTTGCACCTTTTCAGCCTTTATCTCACCCTGTTTTTTAATTAGCACAAAATAATCCAACGCCAGTCTGTAAAGAACACTGAAAAGAAATATCAAAATAGCCGAAAACGTATGATAGGCAAATATTTTAACCGATAAATTTCCGGCCCGACCCGGATAATACATTTCCATAAGGTAGGCACTCCCCATGCTGCCGAATATTATGGCCGTAACTAACAATAATATTAGCAGCAAAATATAGGTTGTGGTCTTCGCCCTGAAATAAAAATGAGGAATTAGCCAATATGTATTTACACAAATAATATAGGCATAAAACAACATTTCAAGCAGACTATAGCTTAGGGCTTTTCCCGCCGGGTTATATTGCAGATTGGAAAAGAAATCCAAAACCGAAATCGAGACCCAGATTGCCACCTGCAATTGTCCCGTAGAAATATTTTTATTGAATATGCGTATTCCCATATGCCTATGCCAAGATAATTAAAACCGCCTAATCAGGGACCGGTTTTCAACCATTGGCCCTGATTTTTAAACAGTTCAAAAAGGGGAACGTAAAAAAAGGGCTTAAATGTTTTAGTTAATTCAAATATTCATAAGGGGAACCCGCCAAACGATCATTTTAGCAACCAGGGTCCTCTCTTTTGCGGAGGATTCTGAAAGGAGGCTAAAATATTCTTTGTTGAATAATGGCCATAAAAGCGGCCTTGAATTTCTCGCTTACAGGAATTCGCTTTCCTCCAATATAGATATGGTTATCCTGAATTTTTTCTAATTGTTTGGTATTCACGATATAGGAATTATGCACCCGCACAAAGGGCAACTGAAGCTGGTCCTCGATATCTTTAAGACGTCTGTAAATAAGCAATTGCCCTGTTCCTGTAACCAGCCGTACATATTCTTTCTCGCCCTCAAAAAAAAGAATATCCTCCAATCTTATCTTGTTCAATACCTTCCCGGACTTTACAAAAAAATACTCTTTTTCCTGTATCGCAACCGGCAACTCGACGGGTGGGCGGTTACCAAAGTGTGCCTCGATCTTTTCTGCGGCTGAAACAAAACGCTTCAGCGTTATCGGCTTCAATAAGTAGTCAATAGTTTGAAAAGTGTAGCTTTCTGCAGCAAATTCGGAGTAGGCTGTAGTAAATACAATCTTGGTATCCCGGGGCAATACCCCGGCAAGTTCCATACCTGTTAGCTTTGGCAAATTAATATCTAAAAAAATAAAATCCACTTTATGCTTCCTTAAAAAGGTCATGGCTTCCAGCGCATCATAGCATTTGGCCAATAGTTGCCATTGGGTAGTCTGGTGGATGAGGATTTCCAGCAGGTCAACAGCATTGGGCTCGTCGTCAACTATAATACAGCTTAAATTCATGATAACATCACTTTTAAGAAGGCAGTAAAATGTTTGCCTGAATCATCAATATTTAGCTCAAATTTTGTCCCGTAGAGCAAAGTAAGACGTTTTCGCAGATTCTCTATGCCGAAGCCATGCGATGCACCCGGAACCGGTTTATTGGGGAGGCGGTTACGGGTCTGGAACAAAAGATATCCATCCTGGTGGATTAACGATATATCTATTTTATTATCCAAACTCGATTTATCTATTCCGTGTTTAAAAACATTCTCAACAAAGGTCATCAGAAGCATAGGCGGAATGCGCGCTTCAGTATTGTAATCCTTTATAAAGTTGATCTCTGTTTCATGCCGTATACGGATCTTTTCCAACGCTATATAATTTTCGATATACTTTATCTCCGTTTGCAATGAAACCTCGTCTTTGGGGCTTTCATCCACAAAATACCGCATGATTTCGGATAACCTTTCTATTAAAGCAGCGGTTCGGGGAGCTTCGCGAAAAGCTTCATAATAAATATTATTTAAGGTATTAAACAGGAAATGAGGCTGGACCTGTGATTTCAGCAAATTCAACTCTGCCTGGCTTTTTTGCGCGAGTATCTTTTCTGATTGCTGTTTTAAAGTGAAATAAGCAAGTGCTATCCTGAAGATAAAACTGAGCAGGTAAGTTAAGAATCCAGCCAAAACAAAATAAACCGCCGTCCCAAATGTCATGATCTCAGGGGTCTTAGGAGAAAATGTATTATTTAGCAATATGATCAGGTAACCCTTCGCCAAACCACCACCTATCAGGAGGGTAATGACATACAGGACGTATTGTAATTTTTTACCTTTTTCGAAATAACGGGGAAACAGAAATTTAATATTCCCGTAAATAACAAATAAATAGAACGCGACATTAATAATGCTGTAGAAGGATGACTGTGGGAAGCCATCCTGCGGCAGTATGGAAAAAAAGATAATAAAAAATACTGCTATCCAAACCAGCCATTGAAGCTGCGATATAGTTGGCGGCCCTTTTGGGAATTTCATTTTTAAATTTACAAAGCTTTGCGATTATCCGGGGGCTTTTCAACAATCAGGCAGGTTTATTTAATCGATCGGTAAAGAACCTCAACCATTCATGCATAAATGCGATAAAAGCTACCATATAAATAATTTATTGGTTAGTTAATGGCAATCCGCTAAAAATAATCCCTCATTAGTTGAAATAATTTGTTGCTACAGAAAACAAAAACAAAATTTATTATTTGAAACTGCTTCCTATTCAGGGCGGAGCTAATATCAGTTTGGGATTACCGCCTATATAAAATAACCCGTAAACGGAGAAATGGGAATATTATAAAATAAAAAAACCAAAACAATGAAACCTTCCTCCTTTCTATTCTCACTCATTGCCCTGATTTTTATCAGTAATTCAGCAACTGCGCAATTTACTCAATCCCAGCTGGTTGCCGAATGGCAACGCGCAAAAATCTATACCAAAGCTTACCTGGATGCTATGCCGGAAGATGGCTATGGTTTTAAACCAACCCCCGAGATCCGTTCATTTGGCCAGCAAATGCTTCATTTGGCTGCTGCCAATTATCTTTTTGGTTCTGCCGCAAGTGATAAAGCAAACCCGGCTGCTGAAACTTTACCTGTTCATGAAAAACCAGAAAAAAAACTTCCCCTTACAAAGGAAGAAACTACAAAAGCTGTCATGGATAGTTATGACTGGATAATAAGCTGTTTACAGGGCATGACGGCTACTCAAATGCAGGAGACCATAAAGTTTGCCAAAACAGAAATTACAAGAAGCGGATTGTATGGTAAAGCGTTCGAGCATCAGACCCATCATCGCGGGCAAACAACCATTTACCTACGCCTGAAAGGGGTAACGCCCCGGGGTGAAGAGCTGTTTAATTAGCAGTGAAGCTCAGATTGGATGAGGACTAAGCATTCTTTGTGGTTTTGCCATAAGTGAAATTGCCGAGGCATTTTTATCCAACAAAGATCCCATCAACAAGCGATTATTCGAAGCGAAAGAAAATTTGCGGAGCAAAAAACTGACAATCGTTCTACCACCAAAAATGAAATAGCCGTCCGCCTCTACAAGGTTCAGGCTCATACCGATCACGGGTCTCAAAATTACGAGAGCCCGCCCTACCCAAACCATGAATTGCAGGCTTTTACAGAGGATCTTACCGGTTTGAACGGCTGATATGGGTCCGCGACCACATTAAAAAAATAAAAACAAATATTTTTTCATTTTTTGTCCCATTCCGAAATGCTCATTCGTCATTACCGTATCAATTCATTTTAAAAGCATAAAAACATGAAAGAGTATTTATTGTTGCTTAGAGGCGGTAAGCCAATGACAAGCAAGACAGAAGCCGAAAACAAAGCAGAAATGAAGGCCTGGGGCGCATATATGGGCAGCCTCGGGGAAAAAGGGCAGTTGGTCGGTGGTCTCCCCCTGGTATCAGAAGGTACTGTTGTATCGGCCAAGGGCTCCGTTGCTGAACCCGTAAAGTCCGCTAAGGAAGGCATTATTGGCGGTTACCTTATTGTAAAAGCTGAAAGCCTTCAAAAGGCGGCAGAATTGGCAAAGGCTTGCCCTCATATTGCAAACGAAGGCAATATTGAAGTAAGGGAAATTGCTCCTATGCCGGCCATGTAACTTATTGTTTGTGAAGCGGGCCGCAGTTGTAAATTGT
>DATHLW010000074.1:0-5656 GCA_035487675.1 Mucilaginibacter sp.
TTTCAAATATCACCTGCTTATCCTTAACGACCAGCACAGCCACACCAGGCCCTGTTTTAGTATAATAATTTTTAAAGACGGAATCGATACTTTTTTGAACTGGATCAGGCTTGTTTTGTGCGATGGCAAATAAACTGCATAAAAGCAACAGGGAGGTAAGGTGTATCTTCATGACCAGTGATTTATTTTGAGTGTTCTGAAGATAAGACCTTTGATTTTTAAAAGTGTTGCACCGGATGAAAGTTTAAGTGTGCTAAATCGTCATCCACATATTGGTAACAGTTGGAAACACTACCAACACCTGTTACCAATGTTTCCAACTGTTACCAACTAATTCCAATCGTTAATTTTTGTTAAATTTCAGTATGATGCCAGAGCCTGCAAATAATAATAACAGATAAAGTTTTACCTTTATTGACAGGTTTGCTATTTTCGCAACAATTAGATGTGAGATTAAGTTAATATCTGCAAATGATAAAAACTCAAATCTCATATCTCAAATCTCATATCCGATTCATTTATGGAAGAATTTGAAGCAAGCGAATCCGCTAAAAAGACCAAAACCATTTACATCTCTACCGTTTTTGGTATCGCGATGGTATTGCTCATGATCGGCTTGCTTGGCCTTTTACTGGTTGATGCCAACAACCTTTCGCGTTATGTGAAGGAAAATATCGTGCTCAATATTTTTGTTGACGAAGGCGCTCACGAAACCGATGTGCTTCAATTGCAAAAGCAACTGGATGCCAACCCAATGATAAAACAAACGCAGTATGTAAACAAAGAACTTGCTGCCCGCAACCTGCAGAAGGATCTGGGCGAAGATTTTGTAAAGTTCTTAGGGTATAATCCTTTGTCCGGATCATTGGATGTGTATTTAAAAGCAGACTATGCTAACAATACCGATATCGAGAAGTTTAAAACCGAATTGATGAAAAATCCAATCATTAAGGAGGTAAAGTACCAGCAATCGTTAGTTGACCAGATGAACGAGAACCTGACTTCTATCAGCCTGATCATTCTTGGTTTTGCAGCGATATTTGTATTGCTATCGGTAGCGCTGATCAATAATACCATACGCCTGGCCATTTATTCGCAAAGGTTTTTGATTAAGTCGATGCAATTGGTGGGCGCAACCAAAAATTTTATACGTAAACCATTTATACTGTACGGCATCTGGCACGGCATTTTAGGTGCGATGATAGCTATTATTATACTAATGGGTGCATTGTATTTGGCCGAAAGACAGATTCCCGACCTGGTGATATTACAGAACTATACAGAATTCGGGATCGTATTGGCAATAGTATTAGGATTAGGTATTTTCATTTCCGGTTTCAGCACTTTCCTGGCCGTGAACAGATACCTGCGTTTAAAAATTTACAACCTGTACAGATAAGCTGAAAGCTAAAAAATCAATAATTCACTAATTCGATAATTCAACATTAAACATACATGGCACAAATTCAAGCAAAGCCAACAAGCCCTATCAAAACTAATCCGGCAAAAGAGGGCGGACACACTCCTGTAAAATTCATCTTTGATAAAAGCAATTACCAATGGTTTATCATTGCCATAGCGGTGGTTGTATTGGGTTTTATTCTGATGTCGGGCACCACTGATATTTACAGCACTACTAAAATTGTAATAGCCCCGCTAGTAGTATTAGCAGGTTTTGCAATAGGTTTCTATGCAATATTGAAGAAGCCTTCTGCTAAGGCTTAGTTGATTGGGTTATTGTGATAGTTGATTGAGTTGATTGGGTTAAGTGGTTGATTAAGCTGTTAAACTTCGATAATAGCCAACTCAATCTAACTTAATCCAACTCAATCAACTTATTCAACTCAATCAACTTATTCAACCCAATCAACTTAATCCAACCAACTCCCCACAATGAATATCATCCACGTTATCATCCTTGCCATAATTGAAGGATTGACAGAATTTTTACCGGTATCGTCTACCGGGCACATGGTTGTTGCCAGCTCTCTAATGGGCATCAGCAAAGATGAGTTTGTAAAGCTTTTTGAGGTAGTGATCCAGTTGGGCGCTATCCTTGCCGTAGTAGTTCTGTATCTAAAACGCTTTGTGCAATCGGTTGATTTTTATATTAAGCTGGTAATAGGTGTTATTCCGGCAGTAGTTTTAGGGTTGCTGCTAAAAAAGCATATCGATGTGTGGTTAGAGAACCCGCTGATTGTGGCAGTTTCATTTGTCGTAGGTGGTATTATTCTATTATTTGTTGATGATTGGTTCAATAAACCAAGTGTTAACGAAGAAAAAAAGATCAATCACATTACTGCTTTGAAGATCGGTTTCTTTCAGTGCCTGGCCATGATACCGGGTGTTTCGCGTTCTGCTGCATCTATTGTAGGGGGTATGTCGCAAAAACTGAGCAGAAAAGCTGCTGCTGAATTCTCTTTCTTTTTAGCTGTACCAACTATGTTTGGTGCAACGGTAAAAGACCTATGGGACTTTAAAAAGAAAGGCCTTTTTGATACCCCCGACTTTCACCAGGACGTTAAATTCCTGCTAATCGGCAGCGTAATAGCCTTTATAGTGGCGATGCTGGCCATCAAAACATTTATTACCTTTTTGGAAAAACGCGGGTTCAAAGTATTCGGCTGGTACCGCATTGTGGCAGGGATTGTGATCATTATCCTGTACTTTACGGGTAATGCACTGCATACCGCCTAAGCAGAACCGTTGATTTGAATGATTATAAGATTTCGCAGATTGTCTTTAATCAGCGCAATCCTGTAATCCGTTTAATCAGTGGTTCAGACAATAATCATACCTTTGCGCAAAATTTGCTAATTGAAAAGAACTTTCATCAACATAGAGGAATTTGCCGAAGGACAGTTATTACTGGTAAATAAGCCCTACAAATGGACCAGCTTTGATGTGGTAGGCAAAATACGTAATGCCTTTAAACCACTTAAATTAAAAGTTGGGCACGCAGGTACATTAGATCCATTAGCCACGGGCTTGCTGATCATCTGTACTGGGAAGATGACCAAGCAGATCGATAATTTCCAGGCGGAAGAAAAGGAGTACACCGGAACAATGGTGTTAGGCTCCATCACCCCAACCTACGATTTGGAGAGTGAACCCGAACAGCTATTTTCCGTTGATCATATTACACCGGAACATATCCATGAAGCTTGTCAGCATTTTATAGGCGATATACAGCAATACCCGCCTGCGCATTCGGCTGTAAAAGTGGATGGGGAACGATTGTATGAGAAAGCACGCCGCGGAGAAGATGTGGAATTGCGCCTGCGAAACGTGACCATTTCGGAGTTCGAAATAACCCGGATCGAATTGCCGGAAGTTGATTTCAGGGTGATATGCAGTAAGGGGACTTACATCCGTTCGTTGGTGAATGACTTTGGTAAGGCTTTGGACAATGGGGCATACTTATCACGCCTGAGACGTACCCGGAGCGGTGGTTTTGTTGTCGGAGATGCGTGGGAGGTAATGGAAATAGTAAATACCATAAGAGAACTGAAAGCGACAGTTGAATGATTTTGAAAGATTGAACAAATGTTTGTTTCAATGCGACGAAGTTTTGGCTAAAGCCATGCCAATTCACTCCTGATAAGCCGTTGGCTAAAGCCCAACGGCAATGAATTGGGAACAAGCCAAATGGGTGTAAATTCATTGCCGTCTCATTTATGGGACGGTAATAATGGCAAATAATTAACTGGCTTTAGCCTAAATTAGCGATAGACTTTAAAGGTGGTTCAAGGAATCTTAAATAGACAATGAAAATCTACCATAATATTGACGAGTTTGTTCCTGTTAAAAATGCTGTTGTAACCATTGGCACTTTTGATGGTGTTCATTTGGGGCATCGCAAGATCATTGAACGGGTAACGCAATTGGCTAAAGAATCAAGCGGCGAAACTGTGATCTTAACCTTCTTCCCTCATCCGCGGATGATCATTCATCCCGAGGACCAGAGCCTCAAGATGATCAATACTATGGAGGAAAAGGCTCATCTACTGGAACAGCTTGGCGTTGACCATCTCATTATTACACCGTTCTCAAGAGATTTCTCAAACCAGACTGCTGAGGAATATATCCGTAATATTTTGGTGAACAAGATCGGAACAAAAAAGATCGTTATCGGCTACGATCATCGCTTTGGCAAAGATCGCCAGGGAGGATTGACAGAATTACAGCAACTGGCACCTATTTATAGTTATGAAGTTGTGGAAATACCTGAGCAGGATATTCATGATGTAGCTATTAGCTCAACCCGGATCAGGCAGGCACTGTTGGGCGATGAAATTGAACTGGCCAATGAATTCCTGGGTTATCCTTTTTCCATCAGCGGCAAAGTAAATCGCGGTGATCAGATCGGAAGAACAATTGGCTACCCCACTGCCAATATCCTGATTGAGGAAACCTATAAGCTAATACCCGGCGACGGCATATTCGCAGTAAAGGTATGGCTTAGTGATCAGGAACATAAAGGAATGGGATACATCGGACAAAGACCAACTATTAATGGTATGACGCGAAATATCGAGGTAAACATATTTGATTTCAACCAGGATATCTACTCACAGCCAATCCGTATGGAGTTCCTGCATTTTGTACGAGGGGATATTAAATTTACTTCACTGGAAGACCTAACCACACAATTGGGTAAGGACAAGGAGACAGTAACATTATTCCTGAATAAACAATAGAGCTTATTAATGCCTGAACACATGCAGGTATAACTGCTTCACTACATGATAAGCGGCAAATGCAAAGAACAGGATAGCAATACCTGTATTGATGGTTTTGTTACTCAAGTCGAGCTTATCTCTCACAAACCTTGCCGACTTTGCATAAATAAAAAGGCACAAAAATGCTCCTGCTGCAGACCCGACACTGAATATAACTAACGCCAGTTTACCCGTTTCTATCCATTCATGTGTGATCAAATAAGTACCGGTGATCATCCAGAAAGGTATCTGCACCGGGTTCAAAAAGCCCAGCAGGATACCATAAGTGATACTATCCCGGCTCGAATTCTTTGATTCTTTTGGGGCTTTTTTGCGGTGCATCCATGTAATTACCCCCATCGTGCCAAACAAGCCCACCATCACCCAGTCAATGGCCGTATCCAGGTGCACCTGCATCGACAGCCAGTCGGCCGCATTCATAATAAAATAAGTAAAGAAAAACTCGACGCATGAAAAGGCAATAATAAACTGCAGAGCCTGCTTCAAACCCCTGTTGATAGTGATCTGTACCAATGCCAGGTTGATGTTTCCCGGCGGAATGTATCCAATAAAATTGGCGATAAGGCCTATAAAAAAGGTTAATAAGATCATCGGGGGCAAAAATACGGGTTTAATGTGCGGATGTGCAAATTTGTAGCTGTGCAAATGGGTGAATGTGCAGATGTGCAGATATGCGAATGTGTAGATGTGACGTAATTTTTATTGCATGTGAGGTATTTGATTTGCACATTTGCATATCTGCATATTTGCACATTTAATAATGTCATCCAAAAAGATAGTCTCCCTGCTGCCTGCTGCTACTGAAATTGTTTGTGCCCTGGGGCTGGAAAGAAATTTAGTCGGACGCTCACATGAATGTGATTTCCCAATCTCAATAAAACATTTACCTGTATGCTCGGAGGCTAATTTTCCTG
>DATHLW010000075.1:0-3043 GCA_035487675.1 Mucilaginibacter sp.
CGGGGCATTTTTCTTCATGCAGATTTTCGGGCTTACCATTAATATGATCACGTTGTTTGCACTCGTGTTGGCTATCGGTATTGTGGTTGACGATGCTATCGTCGTCGTCGAGGCCGTACAT
Organism: Mucilaginibacter sp.; assembly: GCA_035487675.1. Taxonomy (GTDB): domain Bacteria; phylum Bacteroidota; class Bacteroidia; order Sphingobacteriales; family Sphingobacteriaceae; genus Mucilaginibacter. Next base: position 122 of record DATHLW010000075.1, read on the forward strand.
GCTAAGATGGCGGAAGAACATCTTTCTCCTTATGCCGCGGTAAAAAAAGTTATTAAGGAAATCAGTGGTGCAGTTATCGCGATAACTTTACTAATGGTATCGGTGTTTGTTCCGGTATCATTTATGTCAGGTCCTGTGGGAACATTTTACAGGCAATTTTCCATTACGATGGCATCCTCCATAGTTCTTTCAGGTATTGTAGCACTTACAGTAACACCTGTTCTTTGCGCCATGATTTTGAAGAATACACATGGCAAGCCGAGAAAGAAAACCTGGATGAACAGATTCCTCGATAGTTTTAACAGGGGGTTTGAAAAGCTTACCGGAAAATACGTTGGGCTTTTAAGATTGATCGCGCACCGAAGAATAATCACTATAGCCTTATTTGTAGTATTCGGCCTTGGCATATTCGGAATAGCAAACAACCTGCCTTCGGGTTTTATTCCAAGTGAGGATCAGGGAATGCTTTATGCTATTATTCAAACACCACCCGGTTCTACCTTAGAACGAACGAACGACTTATCTAATAAATTAGTAGGAGTTATTACTAAAGTGGAAGGAGTAAAATCCGTTTCTTCCATTGCAGGTTATGAGGTATTAACCGAAGGCCGCGGATCTAACGCGGGTACTTGTTTGATTAACTTAAAACCCTGGTCGGAACGTAAACACACCGTAAGTGAAATCATTGCAGAATTGGAAGTGAAAGCAAAGGAGATTCCGGGTGCTACGATTGAGTTCTTCGACCCACCGGCTGTGCCCGGATTCGGAGCTGCAGGCGGTTTTGCTTTGCAATTGCTGGATAAAACCAATAGCGGTGATTATAAACAGCTTGAAAAGGTGACCAATGATTTCATGAATGAAATGAGAGAACGTAAAGAACTAACAGGTTTATTTACTTTTTTCAGTGCCAACTATCCGCAATATGAAATTGAAATTGACAACCAGGCAGCAATGCAAAAAGGAGTTTCAATCGGAAACGCCATGAACACACTTTCCATTTTTGTTGGAAGTACTTACGAACTTGGTTTTATCAAATATCAGCGTTTCTTCAAAGTGTTTGTGCAGGCTGCACCTGAATACAGAAGGCTTCCTTCAGACATTATGAATTTGTATGTAAAAAATAAACGTGATGAGATGGTTCCTTTTTCGGCTTTTATGAAAATTAAAAAGAAGCAGGGAGCGAATGAAATTAACCGATATAATATGTACAATACCGCTGCAATCAGGGGCGGGCCAGCAAAAGGATATAGTAGCGGTGAAGCTATTAAAGCTGTTCAGGAAGTTGCTGCAAAAACTTTGCCTCACGGATTTGATATAGACTGGGCCGCGCTTTCATACGACGAAACGAGACGCGGAAACGAAGCCATCTATATCTTCATTATCGTATTGGTGTTTGTGTATTTCGTTCTTGCGGCACAATACGAAAGCTTCATCATACCATTGGCCGTTATCTTTTCTTTACCGGCTGGTGTGTTCGGGTCATTTCTCCTGATTAAGAGTGTAGGATTAGCAAACGATATTTATGCCCAGGTGGGATTGGTGATGTTAGTTGGTTTGCTTGGTAAGAATGCTGTGTTGATTGTGGAGTTCGCGAGACAGAAGCAACATGAAGGGGCAACAGTACTTGAAGCCGCTATTGAAGGAGCTAAAGTGCGTTTCAGGCCTATCCTTATGACATCCTTCGCTTTTATCGCAGGTTTAATTCCACTTGTTCTTGCACATGGTGCCGGTGCTATCGGTAACCGTACCATTGGTTCTTCTGCTCTTGGAGGAATGCTTTTCGGAACAATTTTCGGAGTTATTATCGTGCCGGGATTGTACTATATTTTCGGAAAAATAGCTGAAGGCAGAAAACTTATCAGAGATGAAGAGGATAGTTCTTTAACTGAAGGATTTGTCCATACAATAGACAAATTTCCCCAACCGGTAGAAAATGAAGAAAATGTATAGAAACAAAATATTTATATACGCAGGGATAATTTGTATTTCCCTCTTGTACGCTTCCTGCAGCTTGCCAAACTTTGGCCGTAAGACTGAAAATAAAACAGTGCCTGCAACTTATAACAATTCGAAAGATTCCATCAATACAGCAAAGGTAAAATGGAAGCAGTTTTTTACTGATCCGAACTTAATTGCACTAATCGATACTGCACTTAAAAACAACCAGGAATTAAATATCATTTTACAGGAAATCAACATCGCTAAAAATGAAATAAGAGCCAGAAAGGGAGCGTACTTACCTTTTGTTGGTGCGGGAGCCGGTGCGGGAGTTGAAAAAGTTGGATTATATACCAGCCAGGGGGCAAGCGATGCTACTAACAACATTATGTCCGGTAAAAAATTTCCTGACCCCTTACCAAATTATATGTTAGGGGTTAATGCTTCATGGGAAGTGGATATATGGAAAAAACTACGTAACGCTAAAAACTCCGCGATACACAGGTATTTGTCTACCATTGAAGGAAAAAATTTTATGGTTACTAATTTGATTTCAGAAATTGCTACTTCTTATTATGAATTGATGGCGCTGGATAATCAGTTGGAAATATTAAAACAAAATATTAAAATTTATCAGAACTCACTTGAAATAGTAAAGTTGGAGAAGCAGTCTGCCAGGGTTACCGAATTGGCAGTGCGCAGGTTTGAAGCCGAGGTACTCAAAAATCAAAGCAGGCAATTCTACATTATGCAAAGTATTACGGAAACCGAAAACAGAATCAATTTTCTGGTCGGAAGATTTCCTCAATCAATATCAAGAAACTCTTTAACTTTTAATGATTTGGTTCCGGATACAATTCATGCTGGTATCCCATCACAACTTTTAGAAAACCGCCCTGATATCAGGCAGGCTGAACAAGAACTGGCAGCAACCAAGCTGGATGTAAAAGTAACAAGAGCTGAGTTTTATCCTTCACTATTAAT
>DATHLW010000076.1:0-4074 GCA_035487675.1 Mucilaginibacter sp.
TGGGGCATTGCCCTTATAAACTATTTTGGTATACAATAAATTCGCAACGGATTTACTGTCCCTGCTGATAAAAGAAGCGATTATAACAGGCAAAGGACGATCTAAAGAAGAGGATGCTACATTGAAATGGTTATCCTTTACCTTGAAACTCTGTTTCTCGTTTCGGCAGCAGTTTTTGTTTTTAGCTGCTTTATTGATGGTGTTATCAGATGCACCATAGGTCAATGTGACCGAGGCCAGCTTACCGCAGCAATAGTAACGGTTGATCCCCATACCCATGCAGGATAAGAGATAGATGGCCATTAATAAGATGAGTGCGGTACGCTTCATAATTTCAAAGTTATGATTTTTATTATATACGGTCTAATGCTTTTCTTTGTTTACCTGTAGATGATTTAAATTGGCTGGGGGTGATGCCGGTAACGCTTTTAAACTGCGTTGATAAATGTGCGCTGCTGCTATAACCCATACTGTATGCAATTTCATTCAGGTTTAATTCCCCATATTGTATTAATTCCTTGATCTTTTCAACTTTTTGCTCAATAATAAAGCGTTCGATAGTCGTGTCCTGCGAGTTGGAAAATAAGCGGCTCAAATGTGCATAGTCTTTTCCTATCCGACCAGCGATCAGATCAGAATAAGAAGTATGTAATTCGGACAAATCAGAATGATGCACCAATTCAATGACCACATTTTTTATGGCTTCAACGGTTTTATCCGTTTCCTTGTTAATGAGTTCAAACCCCGGAACTTTTAAAGCTGCTGAAATTGATTGCATTTGTTCCTCATCGGGATCGGGTGTTATTTCCGCATATCCCAAAGCGACCTGTTTCACAGTAAAGCCCAGGCTCTCCAGTTGCTGACGAACAATCATCTGGCAACGGTCGCATACCATATTTTTAATATATATCCGCATGAAATATCTTCTTCCTCAAATTTAAGATTATTTCATGCTTTTTCTGCCCCAAAAGAAATAGACCAGGGATACGGGTATAAAGAACAGGTTAAGCCAGGTTTGATAGTTCCAGCTCAAATGTTCACCTGTCATTTGCATTCCGCCGGTCTGCGCCTTTGGTATCCAGTGCAAAGCTGCAAATGAGTAATCCAAAAACAGGGAAGTAAAGAAAATGCTAATCACCAGAATAATTAATAAATACCACATGGTTTTGTTGCCATAATATTTACGGAATACCATCAGCATCGGAATAGTCACCAGGTCGGAAAGAATAAAGGCGATTACACCGCCAAAGGAGATACCGCCCTGCCATAATACGGCAGCCATTACAATATTACCCACCGAACAAACAAAAGCAATGATGGCAATGAAAATGCCGACGACGGCATTCCAGCTCAATACCAGGAAATGTGGCAAGCGCTGTTCCCAGTTAAAAACAAGCCCTTCCAAAAAGCATCAGGTACTAATACCATTAAAAATGAAGCGACCACCAATCCGATCAATATATCTTTACCCACCATAGTCACGTCCATATAATAATGACCACTTGCTGTTTTCAGTTTTGCTAAAAAGCCTGCACTGTCCTTATGTGTATCCTCACTATCCATCTTCATATTATGGTGGCAGCAGGAGCTTTCCATGTGATGATGTGCATGGGGATCATCGGAAGATTTACCCTCAGAGGCTGTGATGTGTTCTTTGGCCTCCACTTTTACTTTCGTGGGGAAAAACCAGCTAATGAATATCGCTGAAATGATAATGAAAAATATCCCGCCAATGACCTCACCGCCAAAAAACGCCCAGCCCAATAGCGAAACGATAACGATAAATATTTCAAAAACCAGGTTAGTGCTGGCTACCATAAAGGCGACGGCGTTTGACCAGGTAGCGCCCTTGATCATCAGCGCCCTTGCCATTGAAGCCGCGGCATAGGAACAGGAAGAGGATATGGCACCGAAAAGCGTAGAAAGGCTGATCGCTGTCACGGAGTTTTTACCCAATCGGGACGATATGCTTTCGGTAGAAACAAAAGCCCGGATCAGTGAAGACAAAATAAAGCCCAAAGCCAGGCCCCAGTAAATATCCCACACCATATAGAATAGTTCAGTTATGATTTTTGTGATGACGCTCATGATGAATCATTTAATGTACTACAAATCTACGGCGGACCTGATTTTTAAGTTTACAGTTTACCGTGTTTGATTTACAGGATTTTGATATCAGGAGAATAGGCTGAGGATGAATATAGATGTGTCAATAGCAAACTATTTAAGGAAAAATGTTATATTTTGTATCGAAAAATAGGTCTTTAATTGCCAGATTTTATTAATTTAAAAGTTTTATCACATCCGTCATGAACAAATCAAACAGAAGAAAATTTATTGTAACTACAGCATCATTAGCCATTGGAACTGCCGCTGCATCTGCCATGCCTTTAGGTATTGCAGATAGCAAATACCCAATCGTTCACCATGTATTTTTCTGGCTCAAAAATCCTGACTCAAAAGAAGACCGGGATAAATTGATAGCAGGGGTAAGGACCTTAGCCAAGATAGAAACTGTTCGCGAATTACGAGTAGGTATAGTAGCCGATACCGAAAAACGTGATGTGGTGGATAAAAGCTGGGCGGTGTCAGAATTGATTTTTTTTAGTGACCTGGCAGGGCAGGCAACCTATCAGAACCATCCTATACATTTAGAATTTATCAAAAACCATAGCCATCTTTGGGAAAAGGTGATTGTGTATGATGCGGTAGATGCCTGAATAGATTAAACAACTTTCTTTAAATGGTCAGCCAGCCTGATAGTAAGAGCCACCAAAGTTAAGGTAGGGTTTGGTGCACCCGCTGTTGCATAACATGCAGATCCGGCTACATAGAGATTGTTGATGCCATGAACTTGGCAGTTAGCATCTACCACGCCTTGTTTAGGGTCATCACTCATGCGGGTAGTACCCATGTGGTGCCATCCGCCACCTGTAAACTCTGGCCAGGTATTATCGTTTTCATCCTGTAAGTATTCCATTAATCGTACACGCCCCTTATCAATTATTCCCAATTCGGTACCTATCAGTTTATATATCTCGCGGATGCTTCTTTTTTCTAAAGGAGTAAGTACCCAATGAAGCATGGCACGTGGTACACCTAAAGCATCCAATTCAGTATCGAGGGTGACACGGCTATCGGGATTAGGCGCTTGTTCAATCCGGGTGAAAAGCTGGTAAGAACTATGCCCGTTCGCCGAAATTGCTTTTTTTTCCGCTTCATCGAATTTCGACATATTTTTATTCCTTTCAGCGGTATCGGCTGTCCACATATCAATAAAAGCAGGTTGTTTTCGGGCGACCTCTAACGGTGTGAATGAAGCAGTGCCATTTAATATTTTTAATTCGGCCTGTTTTTCTGCACTGATAGCTAATTCGGCACGTGCTTTGGTTTTACCAAAATCTATCGCATACAATTTTAACGCTTCGGGTTTTGTTAGCCATAACTCTGCCGACTTAATTTCCAGGTGTTCCATAAAATAGCGGCCAACCAGATCGTTATCATTACCCAAGCCTCTTTTGGCTTGTTTGTTAGATGTGAGCAGTAACCGGGCATTTTGTATGGAGCAACAGGCCAGCACAAAATGTTTGGCTTTGACGGTATGCGTTTTGCCTGCAAAATTTTTAATTGTGACCTGCTTAATGGCCGATGCATGTTCATTAGCATCAATATTGGTTACATTGGCATAAGTGTATAAATGGATGTTTGCCGCTTTAACTATCGTATCCTTGTACTTTGTACCGAAACGTGTTGGCGTGCTAAACTGCCACATTTTGTTGTAGACTGCAGCTTTATTGAATGGAAGCGAATCGAGTTTTGGGTCTTGTGATTCCCAGTAGGTGTCCTGGTATTCATAAGGCCCAAGATCCAGGTTTTTATGTGCCCGGGCATAGTACGGGTCAAGGTCTCCACGCTTAATGGGCCAACCGCTATGCGGCACCCAATCCCTTTTTTCGAAATCTATTGGGTCAAGAGGTGAGCAGAAACCTGCCCAGTGCCCTGTTGTTCCACCAAAATAATGCAGCCTTGCCGATTCCAATGGATAATAACGTTGTCCGGTAGTTTTGCCTTTAT
>DATHLW010000077.1:0-3929 GCA_035487675.1 Mucilaginibacter sp.
ATCCCATTCTTTAATGGAGTAGCTTTCAGCAATTCCAGTATTTGTGGAGCTTCCAGCTCTTTGAATATTGCCATGCCTTTCCCAACCGCTGCGGGGTTCACAAACAGGTGGTACTCATCAATTAATCCTGCTTTTATTACCGAGGAAACAAACTCAGCACCGCCGTACATGATAATGTCCAAACCACCCTGTTTCTTTAGTTGTGTGATTTCAGTAACCATTGCGTTATCGGCCAACTTTGTATTATCCCATGCAGATTTATCTAATGTCTTACTAAATACAATCTTAGGCATGTCAACCATTTTCCTTGCAAAAGAATATTGGGGATCTTCCGGCCTGGTTGTAATGTCGGTCCAATAGGGGATAAATCCTTCAGCAAGTTTGCGGCCCAGCAGCATAGTATCGCACGAATCCGTCAATTCGGTTACATATTCTATAAAATGTTCGGTTGCATTCCAGGTTATCCAGTCCATTTCACCTTTCGGCCCGGCAATAAACCCATCAACTGATATCTGCACCTGCAGCTTTAGCTTTTTCATAGTTTTCTTTTTAATGGTTATCTAATTGATATAAGCAAATATATAGGTATTAATCACCCTGTCGTGAGTTGCAAATACGACTATCGGCTGGGTGAATTGCGACAGAATGAAATTTGTCCATAATTAACGCGGAAAATTTTGGCATAGGGGGATTGCGGAGCGCTTTACCCTATTTTCGTGCCTTTTGTCATTTTGTCAGTGTTTTGGCAGTTCTTTTTTGCTGAAATTTTGTCAGTAAATAGCCTCATTTTTCAAATTATGACAAATTGTCAAAAATTTTATTTGGTGATGGTTTTAAGGAAAATAATCAGTCAAGGGGCATTTTTTTGTCAAAAAAATGTCAGATAAGCCAGTTTTAAGTCGAAAAGTGCTTCGATTTTACCGTTTTTTAGTGATTTTATCCTCTAAATCGACTATTGTTCTTCAAAATGCCTTTAATTTTTCTACTTATTTATATTTTTTTTTCAAAAGGAATTTATTGTTTTCTGTCAGGCGATATTTTTTGTTCGCGAATTTTAATCACAAAATTTTTTCAGGAAACTCCGATAGTTTTAAAATGATTTCTTCTTTTTAATAAATTCCATTTTTGCCCATTTTTTTGATAAAAAAATATTTTCAATTGTGGCATATATTTCGCTGCATACTGTTCAGAAGAATACGATTGCTCTGTTCAACCTGAACCCTGAATTGTAAAATTGAGGTGTAGCCGTAAGACAGTTTTATTTTTCTGAAAGCTATTTAATCATTTAATAATTATTTAATAAAAAAAGTCATGATCACAGTATTAGAAGTTGCTCTGTTGTTAGCTATTATTATAGTACCTCTTACCCCTGCAAAAAGCAGAGTAAAATAATTTGTACTATACATAAGTATCAAATAAAAAGGGACGGTAACATTGCCGTCCCTTTTTATTTTGCCTGTTTTGATACATTAGTCTATAATGGTATTTAGGCTATTTTCATTGTTTTTTCATGTTAAAGCAAAGAAATTTGAAAAAAGATTAGTGATTTTGCAATGTTTTTCCGAATTTGCAGCTCTGTTTCTGAGAATTATAAAACTATATTTCAAATACATATTAAAATGAGCACTAGTCCAAATACCTTGTTTGATAAAGTGTGGGATGCACACGTGGTAAGGAAGATTGAGGATGGCCCGGATGTATTCTTTATCGACAGGCACTTTATTCATGAAGTGACAAGCCCTGTGGCCTTCCTTGGATTAAAGAACAGGGGCGTTTCAGTAATGTTCCCTAACAAAACATTTGCAACAGCCGATCATAACACGCCTACCATAAACCAGCATTTGCCGGTTCAGGACCCGCTTTCGGCCAATCAGTTAAAAGCGTTGGAGGATAACTCTGCTAAATACGGTATATCACACTGGGGTTTGAACAATCCTAAAAATGGTATTGTTCACGTTGTAGGCCCCGAAAATGGTATTACCCTGCCGGGCATGACCATTGTTTGCGGCGACTCGCACACTTCAACCCACGGTGCATTTGGCGCTATCGCGTTTGGTATTGGTACCTCTGAGGTGGAGATGGTGCTTTCTTCGCAGTGCATCATGCAGCCAAAGCCCAAAAAGATGCGTATCACCATAAATGGTAAGCTGGGTAAAGGCGTTACACCGAAGGATGTTCCTTTATATATACTCTCACAAATTACTGCCAGCGGCGCTACGGGTTACTTTATAGAGTTTGCTGGTGAGGTATTTGAAAATATGAGTATGGAAGGCCGCATGACCGTTTGTAATCTTTCTATTGAGATGGGTGCACGCGGTGGTATGATCGCCCCGGACGAAACTACTTTTGCTTATTTAAATGGGAAGGAAAAAGCGCCAAAAGGAGAAGCCTGGGATAAGGCATTAGCTTATTGGAAAACCTTGAAAACTGATGATGGTGCTGAGTTCGACGTTGAATTGACTTATCACGCTAATGATATCGAACCGCAGATCACTTATGGCACCAACCCTGGTTTGGGTACAGGTATAACACATCATATCCCTTTTGCGTCAGAAGTAAAAGACGGGGAAGCCTCATACAAAAAGTCATTAGCTTACATGGGCTTTCATGAAGATGAGCAACTGATCGGCAAACCTGTGGATTATGTGTTCCTGGGAAGCTGTACCAATGGCCGTATTGAAGATTTCAGAGCTTTTGCATCAATTGTGAAGGGTCGAAAAAAAGCAGATAATATTACTGCGTGGCTGGTTCCGGGATCGCATATTGTAGAGTCACAGATCAAAGAGGAAGGTATTCTGGATATTTTGAATGCAGCAGGGTTCCAATTGCGTCAGCCAGGCTGTTCAGCTTGTCTGGCAATGAATGATGACAAGATACCTGCGGGTAAATATGCAGTGAGTACCAGTAACAGAAACTTTGAGGGCCGCCAGGGACCTGGTGCCCGCACTTTACTGGCAAGCCCATTAGTTGCAGCAGCAGCGGCGGTAACAGGCAAAGTAACCGACCCGAGAGAGTTGCTATAAGAGCAAAAAGCTGAAGGCTTAAAGCTCAAAGCATGAAAAGAATAATATCAGTAAAAGAAGGCTTTTAGCTTAATGCTTTAAGCTTAATAACTAATAAAATGGCATACGATAAATTCACAGTATTAAAAAGTACAGCAGTCCCTTTACCGATAGAGAATGTTGATACAGACCAGATCATCCCGGCGCGTTTTTTAAAGGCTACAGAGCGTACGGGCTTTGGTGATAACCTGTTCCGGGACTGGAGATATAATCCGGATAACACCCCCAAAAAAGATTTTATATTAAATGATTCAACCTATTCAGGCAAGATACTGGTAGGCGGTAAAAACTTTGGAAGCGGAAGCAGCCGTGAGCACGCGGCATGGGCCATTTATGATTATGGATTCCGTTGCGTAGTGTCGAGCTTTTTTGCGGATATTTTCAGAAATAACTCCATTAATATAGGTATTCTGCCTGTGCAGGTTAGCCCGGAATTTTTGGATAAGATATTTAAAAACGTTATTGCTGATCCTTCAACTGAATTAGAAGTGGATCTGCCTGAACAAACTATAACCATTGTGAAAACAGGTGATAAAGAGTCATTTGTTATTAACGGCTATAAAAAACATAACCTGTTGAACGGGTTCGACGATATCGATTACCTTCAGGCTATGAGGGAAGATATCGATTCTTTTGCTGCAAAAAGTCTCTATTAATCAGCAGCATTATTTATCAATCCATGAGCCAGTTGCAACGCCATATAGAAATAATGGATACCACTCTTCGCGATGGTGAACAAACCAGCGGGGTATCCTTTTCTTCGTCCGAAAAATTAACCATCGCACAGCTTTTACTAACAGAAGTAAAGGTTGACCGGATAGAAATTGCTTCGGCAAGGGTATCCGAAGGCGAATTTCAGGCAGTGAA
>DATHLW010000078.1:0-2883 GCA_035487675.1 Mucilaginibacter sp.
AAAGATTACTGAAGACCCCTCCTTTAGCAATGGAAGAAATTTCTGAAGAGTAAAAAGCGCCCCTTTAAAATTAATTCCCATGATGGAATCGAACTGATCCTCTTCAATGGAACCTAATGGAGCAAAAGTAGCTATGCCTGCATTGATAAACAGAATATCAACATTACCAAATTGACTTTTTGTTTCTGCCACCAGTGTATCTATGTCTTTAAGGTTTGATTGGTCAGACACAATGCCCATGGCCCCAATCTCTTTTGCAGCGCTGTCAACTAAGTTTTGTTTTCGCCCGGTAATTATAACTTTTGCGCCTTGCGCAATTAATTCTTTAGCTGTTGCAAAGCCAATACCACTGTTACCACCTGTAACTACTACTGTTTTGTTTTGTAATCTTTCCATTTTCGTTTTTTAGATCGTTATTTATTGATTTTTGGATCGTGCTATTTATAATATGCTGACCGTTCGTCATTTTGTATGGGCAAATTTTTTTACACCAATATTTTATCAAAAAGAATTTTGATGAAAAGTTCCAATGACTTGGTATTTCTCTCAGCTTTCATTCGTAACAAGGCCCCCTGCCATCCATTTAGGATATAATCGGCTAATTCCCCTGAATTGTAGTCTGTATAAATATCTTTATTATCTATTGCCTCTTGAACACAATTCTTATAACCCAATTTCATTTTTGAGAAACCGTTAGAAATAGCTTTATTGAATGCATCGTCAACATCACCCAATTCCTGACAAAAATTTCCTAACATACAACCCAATTTGTATTCATTCATATTTTTTTGGTAGCTCACATCAGCCTCCAATGCTAATTTTATTCTTTTAAGTGGTTTTATCTTTTTATCGTGCAATATCGTGGTGAGATGTGCCACCGCTCCCAACATGTAAAAATCGATAACTTCCAACCCAAATTCTTCTTTGCTTTTAAAATGGTTGTAAAATGAACCCTTGGGAATCTTTACCTTATCCGTAATGTCTTTGATTCCGGTGGCCGCATACCCATGCAGATGCATGAGTTCAATGCCTGCTTTCACAATGTCTTCCCTATGGATTTTCCGTTTCACTGTGCAAATATAATAATTATGATGACCGATCGGCATATTTTAAAAATAATTTATCTTTTTATTTGGTTTCCAACTCCATAACTTTTAAAAGTAATCGGGTTAAGCGATATTATTTATCTTTAAAATCACTTAAATAGGCAACATATTCTCCCAGGACTTCTTGATTAATTTTGTAATGCGCATGACGACCTTCCTTTTCAGCATGCAACAGGTCAGCATCAACCAACTGACTTAAATGGTGCAAAATGGCTGATTGGATCAAATTGAACATATCTTCATTACCTGACATTGCAACCAGTCCTTTTCCTCCTCTACGGCCTGCATGATCTTGATCCGGTAAGGGAATTGATGGAGAATCATGAAACGTATAATAATGTTATTTTCGGCGGCAAAAACAATGAGTGTGTGCTTGACGAAGTCAGTCATAAAATGATTTCATAAAAAAACACGGTAATGTTCAGTACTACCGTGCTTTGGTGACCCCAAAAGTACTGATGTCGAACACTTTTATTGAGTATTGCAAAAGATTGTGGCATTAAAAGAGAAAACATAAATATACGTTGATGTTTTTTGTAGCCCACAAGGGAGATTTTTGCAACAGTTGATGATTTTTTTAGAGACTATAGAGCCAACTATTTAACAAGTTCAGAAAGTCAATTATCTTATACTCAATTCAAAACCGGACGGTTTAATGTTCGGTTTTGTTACAATAATTAGTGTGAATAAAGCGCAATTTGCTATATATCAATAAGTTAATGATTTGGAACAGGGATTGATTAATAAAACTACTTGTATGCATATACTTTCCATATCAGCCCCTATGACCTGGCCTTCCTGGGAACGATATTTATCGGGCTGACTTTTACCCTGCAGTTGTGTTTCACCAAAAGGATTAACCGGGCCGCAAACCGCTTCCTTGCCCTTGCCCTCTTAACCATCGTTTTGTGGATGGTCTGGATAGTGGGCATTGACATCCGGCTGGAGGCCTACTTTCTGCACTGGAGCTGGCTGCCGCTGCGATTTTCCTTGGCACTTGGCCCCCTCATTTTTTTTTATGTGCTTAAAACGACCCGGCAGGAATATAAATTACGTTGGAAAGATTTGCTGCATTTCAGCCCTCTGTTGCTGGAACAGTGTGCCCTAGTATGGGAGATCAAAGAGAGTATAAGGACAGGGGCGGCTACTTATGATACGCTAACCTTTCAACAAATGAGTCCGATATTACATTTAGCGGCGTTTATTTCGGTTATCCTCTACTTGTATTGGTCTTTTAGGCTAATTGAACGCTTTTATCAGCGGCTGAAATTTAATAATGTAAGTGATCGGTACCGCTACGAATTGCGGTGGCTGTATCGCTTGCTAACGGGTTTCGGCCTCTTATGGTTGTTGTGGATTCCGTATTCCGCTGTGGATTATTTTTATTACCATAGCCAATTGGATGTCCGGACTTGTTATCCTTTGTATCTCCTTTTGGCAATAATCTTCATCCGAATTGCAATCGTGTCCTTTTTAAGGCCGGATGTTGTAGTGCCGGTCCATGCGCCTTTTGTTTCCAGGCCGTTGCCGCCCGCGGAACTTAAGCAAAAAGGTACCTGGCTGAAGAAAATCGTTAAAGAAAACCGCTATTACCAGGACCCGGAATTAAGCTTAGGCTCATTGGCCGAAAAGCTTGACTTGACTCCCCATGAGTTATCCCGGATCATCAATGCGGTGCTCAAAAAAAGCTTTAATGATTTCATTAATGAATATCGTATTGCTGAAGTGATCCAGAAAATGCAGAACCCGGTTTATGACCGGCTAACCCTGCTGGGCA
>DATHLW010000079.1:0-2697 GCA_035487675.1 Mucilaginibacter sp.
TCACTACCTCTGCACAAGCACACCGTGAGTTGCTGGCATATCTCAAAGAAAACAAAAAAGATATCTGGGTAACTACTTTTCAGCAGGCGATGGATTATGTGATGGCGAATAGGCCCCGATAAAATTTCTTAAAACTTTTTCTTCTGCCTTGTCCAATTTGCAAAATCCAACTTGTTATGGGTATATAATTCATATATTCATTAACCTTTTAAAATTTAAAAAAATGGACGAGTACGCATTAATTATGAGACACGAGGATGGCAGTAAAATAGCCTCACCAGAACAAATGGAGATCTGGATGAAACTAACGATGGACTGGATTGGGGGGATTGCCGCCCAGAACAAATTTGTAAGCGGAACGGGGCTGCCTTTTGCCGATGCTAAAGTGGTGCATCATGACAAAATGGTCACTGACGGCCCCTTCGGCGAGATCAAAGAAACCATCGGGGGATTTATTACTGTAAGGGCTGATTCTGTTGAGGAAGCTGTTGAGTTTGCCAAAGGCTGCCCGGTATTGGGTGGCGAAGGCAATACAATGGAAGTGCGCAGGATTGCCAAAAAATGAAGGTGCCCATTAATAGCTTTTATTTTGAAACAGGAGGAGTTGATACCGCATTTATTCAGGACGGAATACAGAAAGATCGTTTCCGTCCTGTGTAAACGTTTTGGGTTCGGCCAAATAGAAACCGCTGAGGATATAACTGCGGATACCTTTCTATCTGCAGCACAAACCTGGGCATACAAAGGAATACCGCAAAACCCTGTTGCCTGGCTTTATTTCGTGGCAAAAAATAAAGCTAAAAATCATTTACAAAGAGACCTTGTATTTGAAAGCAAGGTGGCTGACGAACTCAAAAGGTCATCTCCTGAGACCTACGAAACAGAGATCGACCTGTCGCCCCAAAACATTAACGACAGTCAGCTGCAAATGATGTTCGCCATCTGTCACCCTTCTATACCACCTGAGGCTCAAATCGGCCTGTCACTGCGTATCCTTTGCGGTTTCGGTATCGAAGAAATTGCGGATGCGTTCCTGTCTAATAAAGAAACTATCAACAAGCGCCTGTTTCGTGCTAAAGAAAAACTGCGCGAGGGGAATGTAAAAATTGAGTTCCCAAATCCATCAGAGATAGATGAAAGACTGGCTCCTGTTTTAACAACGATATACCTGCTCTTTAATGAGGGGTATTATTCTGTTAGTCAAAATAGCGTTATTCGAAAAGACCTTTGCTACGAAGCCATACGCCTGTGCACCATGCTGGTGGAAAATCAACTGACTGGCAAACCTGAGGTAAATGCATTGCTTTCGCTTATGTGTTTCCAGGCATCCAGGTTTGATGCCCGGGTAGATAAGAATGGTGAGTTGGTATTATATGATGAACAGGATACCAGTCTCTGGGACCCTGAACTGATCAGCAAGGGGGCTTATTTCCTCAACTGCGCTGCCAGAGGCAACAGGATATCAAAATATCATATCCAGGCCACGATTGCCTGGTGGAACACCCAAAAAGCGGATACCAAAGAGAAATGGGAAACCATTTTACAGCTCTATAACCAGCTATTGCAGGTAGAATACTCACCCATAGCTGCCCTGAACCGAACTTATGCTCTTTCAAAAACTGCAGGTAAGGAAGCAGCTATAGTTGAAGCCGAAAAACTAAATCTTACCAATAATCACTTCTACTATGCCCTGTTAGGCGAGCTTTACACCGATATTGATAACGATACAGCGTACCAATATTTTCAAAATGCTTTGTCGCTTGCCCGCACCCAACCAGATAAGCAGTTGATCCAGAAAAAGATCGATAAGCTCTGATATAGATTTAACATAAACTTCGCATTTGTTGCCAATGCTTGTTGTAAAGCATTTTTTACAATTAGATTCACCTCTTATTGCCTTATATTGGCATTGCTATCCAACAAATCAGTATGAGAACTTTTTGTATCGTCTTATTCCTTTCATTCTTTTTTTTACAAAGTCATGCACAGTTAAGCACCGCCCATGTTTTTGGTGATCACATGGTTCTGCAACGCAACCAGGATGTTCCCGTTTGGGGTTGGACAACAAAGAATACTAAAATAAGCGCCAGCCTGAATGGCCAAACGATAAAGACAAAGGCCGATGATCAGGGCAACTGGAAGGTGGCATTTAAGCCGATGGAAGCCGGCGGCCCTTGTACCATGACTGTTACTTCTGGTAAAAATAAACTGATTTATAGCGATGTGATGATAGGTGAAGTATGGCTCTGCTCAGGTCAATCCAATATGGAGTTTGCATTGAGGAATGCATTGGGGTATCATTCAGAGCAAAAGAATGCGGCGCAGGTAAATGTCCGTCACTTTAAGGTGCCAAATAAAATAGCACTGGAGCCAGAGAAGGACATTTCAGGTGGACAGTGGATGAAAGCCGATACCAATACAGTAGGAGATTTTACCGCTGTAGGTTACTTTTTTGCCAAAAAAATATCACAGGAGTTGCATGTGACCGTTGGGTTGATCAACAGTAGTTGGGGTGGTACACAGGTTGAAAGCTGGATAAGCAGGGATGCTATGCTAAATTCTCCCGAGTTTGCAGATGCAGCCAAAAATTTACCCAATGACTGGGACGGTGTAAATAAAAGGCTCGACAAACAACTGCGCGATACTTATTACAAACCAGAAGTGGTGAACTCTGCTCCGAAACAACTGGCTGTCGAG
>DATHLW010000080.1:0-3839 GCA_035487675.1 Mucilaginibacter sp.
CCCATAATGATAATAGCGGTATAAGCAATACGCTGTGCCGCATTGTATTTATCCTGTGGCGGCGCGGTTTTACGGATGTGCAGATCGTGCAGTAATACCAGCCAGGCTTCTTTAAATGAATGCCGATTGGGCACCAATTGCCGCCATTCGCCGGATATGATAGTATATAGTACATAGAAAAAGCCGTTCAATGCAAAAAACCACATGAACAGGAAATGGAACGCCATACCCTCAGCCAGACGAGAGGGTATATGTAGCAGGTTATAATACCAGTCGGGAAAGAAACGCACATAAGTATGGCCAAACAAAGTAATGCTATATTCATCGTTTGCCCAGTAGATCAGCATCCCGCTCCATATCATAATAGCCAGGATTGGGAAGTTGACCCAATGTGTCCATCTCATTACTAAAGGATGCTTTTCTTTTATGATTTTCATACGTATTAATAATTTATAGCGATGGGTTTTAAACCCATCGCTATATTGAACAGTTTTTTAGAGTTTAGCACTCACATTGGTTGGAAACTGAGCCTTTGTTGCCCCTGTAATTTCACCGTTAGAAGTATTTTGCACAAAGCCGATCAGCTCCCACTTCTGCGGGTCGAAACCATGCGGCAAAGCTATGCTTTCAGTACCATTACCACTATTTTTCAATGAAATGCTTTTCAATTGTGTCACTATCTGAACGTGTGATAGGGTACGTCCGCCATTTTCACCACGCTGAACTTTGGTGGTTGCATTTTTTTCTATCAAGGCAATCAATAAATCGGAATTGCTAGTTGCGCCATCAGCCTTGTATTGAATCACTGCTTTGTCTCCTTCAATTTTTACATTGCTTAAAGATAGCTCTGTTTTTGCTGTTCTTTCCAGTCCCGCTTTTATGGCACTTCGTAAATTTGCTTCTTCTGATCCTACAAATTCAGTGTGGCCATTTACTACGGCCTGGGGCGTATAAACCGATGAAAGATTTAGCCATCTGGCGTACTGATTTTGACGTTCCGAATATTCATGGCTGCTGAAGACATCTTTCCAGCCCAATCGGTTCCAGTAGTCCACGTGGAAAGCTAATATGTAGACCGGTTTATCAGTGCTTTCTTTTTGCACCCGGGCTACCAGCGCGTCAGCTGGTGGGCAGCTTGAGCAACCCTCGGATGTAAAGAGTTCAACTACTGCAAAGCCTTTTCCTGAAGCTGCCGGTTTAGCGATGTTATTGTTTTTTATGGTAATAAAGGCCTCTGTTACTAATGCAGTAAAACCAAGGCAGGTAATAGCGATAAATATTTTGAACGA
Organism: Mucilaginibacter sp.; assembly: GCA_035487675.1. Taxonomy (GTDB): domain Bacteria; phylum Bacteroidota; class Bacteroidia; order Sphingobacteriales; family Sphingobacteriaceae; genus Mucilaginibacter. The sequence goes on from DATHLW010000080.1 coordinate 1,290, forward strand.
TTTCATTTTTTTGAATTGATTAATGACTTATTTACGCATTTAGTCGGTACAAGAATCGAATCCTTACAATAAAATTAAGTCTTTTTCAGGTCATAAAAATTTAAACACTATTTCTGCAAAATATCCTGTAAGGATTTAGATAAATTTACGACTAAGCAATGATATTCACACGTATATAAATGACAGATAAAATTCAAAGGCTTGATCCGCACCACTGGGTAGACGCACATGCGGATTACCTTTACAGCTATGCCATTGCCCGTATAAACGATGAAGAACAGGCCAAGGATTTGGTGCAAGAAACTTTTTTAGCGGCCCTGCAACGGGTGGATAAGTTTGAGGGGAAAAGCTCAGAACGGACTTGGCTCACGGCTATACTGAAGTATAAAATAATTGACGTTTACCGCAAAAAGTCATCCGGACTGGTTAATGCTGATGTACAACGTGCTGAACAGGACCAGTCAGATTTTTTTAATCCCGAGGACGGGCACTGGACAAGCGAACGGGCCCCGAGGGAATTTGGAATTGATGATTATGATCCTGTTGAGAATAAAGAGTTCAATAGTATTTTGCAAAAATGTTTGCAAAAGCTCCCGGCACTTTGGCTGTCTGTTTTTACAATGAAGCATATGGATGATGAATCAACAGAGGTGATCTGTTCTGAACTGAAGGTTACCCAATCCAATTTTTGGGTGATCATTCATCGCGCAAAACTTAACCTGAGGGCATGCCTTCAAAAAAACTGGATCTGATTATGGGACCATTAAAAAAAATCACACATAACTGCCATAAGGCTACCTTCCTGATCGAGAAAAAGCTCATTGGCCGCATCACCCTGCGTGAACATGTAGAACTGAGAATACATTTATTTGGTTGCTCTGTATGCAGGATATACCTGAAGCAAACCAAAAAGATATCGGAGATGGTACGCCAAATGTTTCATAGTTCAGTCAATGCTGATAAACACCTGGATGATGGCTTCAAAAAAGAGCTGCAGGATCGTATTGAGGATGAATTGAATAAAAACTAACGCAAGCCTTATCGCCTTGTCAAGGCCACCTTTAATCCCATCAAAATAAAAGTGGTGCCCGAAAACCTGTTTATCCACTTATCCGCTTTGGGATGATCTGCCAGTTTTTTAGAAAAAGTGGAAGCAAATAAGGTGAGCAGCATTAACCAGGTAACGCCGAGCATAGCGTAAGTTATTCCTAAAATAATAAAAGGTATGGGGCTTGTGATGTATTCTCTTTTGATAAACTGGGGAAAAAATGCAAGAACAAACAATGCAACCTTGGGATTTAAAACATTATTGATAACCCCTGATATAAAATTGTGTTTACTGCTTTTTCCTTTCTCCCGGATCGCATCGGTATTGACAATAGTTTCTTTTGAAATTAGTTTTGCTACACCTAAATAGAGCAGGTAAGCTGCGCCTGCATACTTTAAAATGGCAAATGCTAATACCGATTTAGCGATGATCAGCGATAATCCTAAAGCTGCAAACACAGTATGGACCAAGACTCCTGTATTAATTCCAAGCGTGGCGTAAATACCCGCCTTTTTACCCTGGCTGATCGACTTATTTAAAATAAAGATCGTATCCAAACCCGGTGTCATCACAAAAATGGATGCGGTTATGATGAAGGTTAAAAGATTTTCAACCCCGATAAGATGTATCATAGGTATAAAAGTAGCATTAAAGATGCTATCAAATAAAAATTAAAATTCTTTGTAAGGTTTGTTTTTAGTGCACGACTAAGGTGTAAAGTTTAAGAAATCATTATCAAAACTAAAAACAACAGTATGAAATCAATTTTTTCAAAAGCGGTTATTGCCGCTGTAGTAGCAGCCTCATTTACCCTTAGTGCACAAGCATCAGTTCATGGTTTACCGGTAGATACTGGTAAGATGGCCAAAATGAGCAAGATGGATCACAAAATGGACAAAAAGATGGACAAGAAAATGGATAAGATGAAGAAGAAGGGTAAGATGGCCAAAGACACAACTAAAATGTGAGTTGTTTTTTGTTTTTTGATGGAAGGGGGGTAATCCCCCTTCTTCATTTAATTTTAACTGAACTTATAATTGATCATAATGAAAAGATATTTACTTATAGCCGCCGGTATACTTTTATCAATACAGGTAATGGCACAAAACGGGCTTAAAAACGGTGCGACAGCCCCAGAATTTAACGCAAAAGATAATGCAGGGAAAACAATCGATCTGAAAGCACTACTTAAGTCGCATAAAGCCGTTGTGTTGTTCTTTTATCGCGGACAATGGTGTCCGTATTGCAACAAACAGATCAAAGAACTGCAGGACTCTTTACAATTGCTCACCTCCAAAGGTGCTTATGTTGTGGGTGTGACCCCAGAAACCCGCGATAATATTGGCAAGACCGTTGATAAGACTCATGCCTCTTTTTCTATTATAGAGGATAAGGGTTATACGATCATGAAGGCTTATGATGTTAATTATACTGTAAATGATGAAACCCTGGCCCAGCTAAAAAAATATGGTGTTGACCTGGAAAAGAATAACGGGAATAAA
>DATHLW010000081.1:0-5926 GCA_035487675.1 Mucilaginibacter sp.
CCAATTTCGCTGCCTCCACAATATCCTTCACCTCCAAAATCTGCTTCTCATAACCATACAGGGTAACATTGATCATCGCCTCCCCAACTTCTGCTAATGTGCAGACCATGGATGGGAAAAATCTGCGAAAGAAAGGATACATCCAGGCGATGTATTTATAAAATGGGAGAAGATTTTTGGCCCCTTTGGCTGCCAGCATAAACCCCGGCCTGAAGTTGAATTCTTGTTTAAATGGCAGTTTGGCCAGGTTGTTTTCGGTTTTACCTTTTACACGCGCCCACATTTGTCTGCCCTTTTCAGTACTGTCTGTGCCTGCACCAGATACGTAACAGAAAGTCATATCGGGATTTAACCTGCTCAATGTTTCAGCAACATGCATGGTCAGGGTGTAGGTCAATTTATAATATTCCGGCTCCTTCATACCAACAGACGAAACGCCCAAGCAAAAATAACAGGCATTATATCCTTTGAGCTGATCGGCAATAGGCGCGATATCAAAAAAATCAGCATGAATGATCTCTTTCAGTTTAGTGTGAGTTACTCCGCATGGTTTACGGTTGATCACCAGCACAGCCTCCACTTGCGGGTGCTGTAAACATTCATGCAACACGCCTTCGCCTACCATCCCGGTAGCGCCGGTAACAATCGCCCTTATTTTGTCACTCTTCTTATTCATTCTGCTTTACTTTTAGAAATATCCCTTTTAGAAAGCAGCAAATCAGAATGAATACTATTCAGACTTCTTTGACTTTTTTAAGGCATTTACATCACTAATATCCTGATGTCTTCCGCTTGCCGATTTGTTTTTGATCAGGTCATCTAACCCAATATAATTTATCAGTAAGCCATCAACATCAATGATAGCCTTGTTGGGATAAGATTCTTTGAAAACAACTCCGTCAATTTCATTTAAAATATCTATTCTCAACGGAGGATAGCCGATTTGTGTTATTATTCCTGCCTGCAAAAAATCTTCCTTTTGCATTCCTAATGACGACATGCCAAACTCATTTATAACCAGGCACATCCTTTCCGCATTAGTATCAGAAATATCGATCCATATATCCAGATCCCCTGTATGCCTTGGCTTTCCATGAAATGCAAGCGCATAACCGCCAACAACCATATAATCTATTTTGTGCTTATTTAGCAAGCCAACAAAATCTTCAAAATCCGGCTCAAGCGTCATGGGTGAAGCTTTCTCCTTGTTACCGCTGTTTTATCCATTCTTTGTCCAGGTGCCAGACTACCGGAGATCAGCCTGGTTACAGCTGCTATGCGCTCATATGGAGGCCTTGAAAGCCAATATTGTATATCCTCTTGCTCTTCATCAATTTCCTTTAATATAGTCTTTCTTACAACAGGGACAATTTTCATAATGCATATCGATATCTAACTCAAAGATACTAAAAGTCTATTTCAATATCACTCCTGTTCCATACGGAAATACCGTACTAACCTTCACCGGCAATTTCCCTTTTGGGTTGATGATGCGCGTAATTACCTTCACAGCAGATCGCTGCGTTTCATCGCTCATCTGGTAGCCGGCAATCAATGCGCTGCTATTCTCAATACCCGGCAAACCAGCGATGGTATACGGGTTTGCAAAAACACAGACTACCGAATGCGGATGTGCGGCCAATTCAGATATAAATATTTTCACCCCATTACTGTAATCCAGCTTGCTTACAGGCCTTGTGCGGGTATCATTGATGCTAACCAATACCTGGTCATAATGTCTTAATTTATCCAGTAATTCAAGCAGTTCATCAGCGGGGGTGCCTTTGCCTACAACAAATGTATCATTGTTTAAATACCATTGCGATAATTCATTCTGAAACAAGGTAGGTCGTGAAACCCCTATGCTCACAATAGCTGTTTTAGCTACCGGGTTCAACTGAACAGTGGATGCGTCTCCTTTCAGGAGCGTAACCGAAGCGTCCGTTAATTGCTGAACGAGGGATTTTGCGCCTTCCCTGTTTAAGTCTTCGACAAGATGCTCCGGGGAGGCTTCGTGGTAATGGTTCAAGCCTGCCCAATATTTAGCGGCTAATACCTTTTTTACTCTCGCTTCAAACTCCTGTTTGGTGATCTTGTCCTGCCTAACGGCTTTTTTTATGATCCCGATTGCTTTTTCTGAGTTCTCCGACAATTCGATAATATCATTCCCTGCTACAAAAGCACGCAGATCAGCTTCTCCATCCGGAAAGTATTTTACTACAGCCTTCATTTCCATCGCGTCTGACACTATTAAGCCCTTAAAACCAAGCGAATCTTTTAACACCCCAGTTACAATGGGCCTTGATAAAGTTGAAGGTAAATTTTTTGTCGTATCTAAGGATGGAATATCCATGTGCGCGATCATTACTCCACTGATACCCGCCTTCACCGCTTGTCTGAAAGGGTATTCTTCCAAAGTATCCAATCGTTCCCTGCTAAAAGGCAATAAAGGCAGATCAAGATGCGAATCGGTATTCGTATCACCATGGCCGGGAAAATGCTTGGCAGTTGTAAGTAAGCCAGCGTCCTGCATACCCTTCATGTAAGCAATTCCTTTTGCTGCCACATTGTATTTGTTATCTCCGAACGAACGATAATTAATGACGGGATTGTTAGGATTGTTGTTGACATCCATATCAGGCGCCAGGTTGATCTGCATGCCCAGTCGTTTAAAATCATACGCCACAAACTGGCCCATTTTGTAGATAAGTGAATTATCCTGGATAGCGCCCAGAGTCATCTGGTAGGGGTAAGATATGGTTGAATCCAGCCGCATACCAACGCCCCACTCGCCATCCATGGCCGTAAGCAATGGGACTTTTGCCAGTTTTTGGTATTTATTGATCAGTTCCAATTGTCTTACAGGTCCTCCCTGGAAAAATACCAGCCCTCCAATTTGCTGGTCCTTGATCACACTGCCTACCGAATCTTCATAAGCCTGCCCTCGATCAGTATGCGCCCTCACAAAAAAAAGTTGTGCTATCCGTTGCTTGCGGCTTAGCTTTTTATAGACCGAATCAACCCAATGGTTTTGACGGCTTAAAGAAGTAATGTAGCTGATTTTTTGCTGAGAAAAAGCGTTGATACTGACAATCAATAAAAAACATAACCAGGCATATTTTAATTCCTTTTCGAGTCCGCTCATAGTGGTTTCAAATGTAGGTAATTACGCAAAGTTGTAAAGGTTATAAATGTTGAAAGGGTGTAAAAGTTATCGCCAAAAACCTTTTTAACCACTGAAACATTTACAACAACATCAGCCACAATTAGACCCTAATTAAAAAAATTTCAATAAACAACTAAACCTATTGGTTGTCTTTTATTCTAAAAAGTCATTAAACTATAAAAACTTACTCTGATGAAACACATTTTTATTTTAGCAATATGCCTGCTGGTTGCAGGCTCTGTAAGCGCCCAAACATATTATTACGGCCCTCGCCGCGTTCACCGCCGCCCGGTACAACGCCAGCAAGATGACTTCTATCGCCCCCGCATTGGGATTGAAGCAGGATTAAGTATCGCTAATACAGTCGATTCCTATGATGCTAGTTATAGCACAGATAACATCTTAGCTTTCAATGCCGGTTTAACAGCAACTATTCCACTGGTCTATCCACTATCTTTCCAGCCGGAGGTTTTATTCTCACAAAAGGGCTATAAGGCTTATACTACAGACGGTACATTTACCCAGCGAAATAATTACGTTGATATTCCATTACTCGCAAACTTTCGCCTTGTACGTGGTTTTAATTTCCTGATAGGCCCGCAAATAAATATCCCGGTTTCTACCACCAATACCTTTGATAATGGCTTTACAATTAGCAGGGAAAGCTATTATACCGACAGCAGCAATAAAAGTTATGTGGCGGGGGTTGTTGGATTTAGTATTGACTTAAACCCAAACGTCGATCTTCATGCCCGTTATGTGCTTGATCTTTCGTCAAATACATATGATGTCAATTCGCCCATACCAGACTACCGCAACCAGGTTTGGCAGTTTGGTATAGGGATTAAGTTTCAATAGCTAAGCAAAGAATAAGCCATCCGATAAATTGGATGGCTTATTTATATTCAAAAAACTATTTTTAATTTTTTAGATATTCTGTTTTAATCCGGGATATGATTTTTAGGATGTCCGGCTTTGTATAAAAGAAAGTCCCGGTTTGGTTCATAATGATTTTCGGCTGAATAAGGGGCCTCAAACAAATCACCTACCAAGTCCTCTCGGACAAAAAATGCGTTGCTGCCTGAAAATACACAACCCACCAGGCAATACCCTTTTTCATTCCCCAACTTCTCCAGGGCTAACAAGGAAGCTCCGAAATAGCTGGTTTTATCCCACATTCTTTGCGGATTATATTTCACAACAAAATGAGTATCAGGTCTAAATACAGAATTATATTCTATGATTACAACGCGCGGTTTATATTTTGTTATTGCTTTCCATACGTAATAGTCATTATAGTCGATATCAATTGAGAGTAAATCAGGCTCAATAGGAGTATTGGCCTTATCAAAAATTAATTCAATATTCTCTGCGGTTATAAAATCGTTATAAATCTTTAAACGACCACCATCGATCATATCTTTGAAACGTTCTGATATTTGCTTACAATATTTAATACTTCCTTCAATCCACAATCCATTCCATTCCTTGTAGAGTAAATTGGTTGAATTGCATTCCAAACCATTTTCAACCCCAAATTCAATGAAATACTTATTTGTATAACCAATTCTATTAAAAATTTCCTGAATAATACCATCTTCTCCATTTTGAGAGAATACCTGGTATTCGTTCTTATTTAATCGTTTTGAAGAAGCATATTTAGGATTCTTAAATAATTGTTCGGATAGAAACTGATTTACCTTAATACCTTTGTCATCATCTATTTTTCTGAGTACAATATTTAATATATCTCTTATTTGTGCTATTCTTTTAATGAAATTAAGTCCCATGCACAAATATGGCAGAATTTTGCTGCAGATTCAAATGGCTCACTTAAACAAACCTCCAATCTTAAATGGAGGAAATGCATCCATTAATAGTTGACATTTCATAAAGTTCTTAATCGTGTTAAAATTTGCCCATTTATTACTTAGTTTAGCGGTGTAAAGTATTTTCCCAGGATGAAACTAAAGGACTTTTTTAAAAATAAATCAAAAAAAAGAAACGGGCCAAAACAAGTGCAGGTTGGCAATTTTAGCCTCACTGCAGATGCTGACCACCTTATAGAGGAATACTTAAAAAATCATAAATACTACTCTCGTAATCTGCCTCGAATAGCCAAATACCTGGAAGCCAAATATCCCATATATGGTATTGTTGATGTAGGAGCGAATATTGGTGATACCGCTGCCTTGCTCAGAACCGCGAACGTTAACCAAACTATATATGCTATTGAGGGTGAACCTACTTTTTTTAAACTTTTGCAAAAAAACCTACCGCAGTTTAAGGATGTAATTGCTTTTGAAACTTTTTTAGGCGAGAATAACCATATTGTTGCCATAGCCACTGAAGTGCATAAAGGCACCGCAAGGTTAAATCGTGAAAGTGAAAGGAATATCACTGTTAAAAAATTAGATGATTTTGCTGCTGAGGAGAATTTGAAAAATGTTAAACTGTTAAAAATTGATACTGATGGTTACGACCTTAAAATACTACGCGGCAGTTCTAACTTTATAAAGGTTAACAAGCCTGTAATATTTTTTGAATATGACGCGGCCTATCTGGAAGAACAAGGGGAAGATGGTATTGCTATATTTGAGCAAATACGTGCCAAAGGCTACAACAAACTCATCTATTATGATAATTATGGCAAGTTGATGTTAAGCACTACTACAGATAACAAGCTGCTTATCGAGCAGCTTTATGCTTACATGCGCAAAAAGGAGGGTGCATTCCCTTATTACGACGTATGCATTTTCC
>DATHLW010000082.1:0-3345 GCA_035487675.1 Mucilaginibacter sp.
TGAGCAATTAATGCTGACACGGGGGTTCCAGTCATCTGTTGAGCCTAAACTGCATTTCGGATTAAGTGATAAACAAAAAGTTGATAGTTTGTTGGTCGTATGGCCCAATCAAACCTACCAGGTGATCAGTAATATAAAAGATGATCAGCTTTTATTGATCGATCAGAAAAATGCCGGTGGTCATTTTGATCATAACCAATTCTTTCCTGCTAAACCACCAATATTCAGCAATATAACTAACCAACTGAATATAAAATGGAAGCATCAGGAAGATAATTTCGTTGATTTTAATATACAGCCGCTTATCCCGCACATGCTTTCCCAGGAAGGCCCTAGGATGGCAGTTGCTGACGTAAATCATGATGGATTAGATGATTTTTACATTTGTGGAGGGAAAGGGCAACCAGGCGCGCTGTTTATCCAGAGGCCGGACGGTACATTTAAGCCATCTATGCAGCCTGCATTTGCTAATGATGCTGTAAGCGAGGGAGTTGATGCTGTTTTTCTTGATGTAAACCACGACGGCTACCCCGATCTGTATGTTGTGAGTGGTGGTAGTGAACTTCCTGATGGATCGGATGCATTGGCCGATCACTTGTATATCAATGATGGTAAGGGGAACTTTAAAGCTTCAAATGATATACCACTTATTAAGCTCAACAAGTCAGCTGTTGCTGTTGCAGACGTGAATCATGATGGTTACCCTGATATTTTTGTAGGCGGTGCCCCCGCTGTCCTCGGGTTTGGGAAAGTACCCGAGTCGTATCTGCTAATGAATGATGGGCATGGGCATTACCAGAAAGTACAGATCCCCGATGAGCTAAAATATGCAGGTATCATCAGGTCCGCTTCCTTTGCCGATATGGATGGTGACGGATGGCCCGATTTGGTAGTCGCCGGTGAGTGGATGCCGGTAAAAGTTTTCATGAACAGGAAAGGGAAGTTTATACAGGAACATGATGATGAACTGGATAAACTATCGGGATGGTGGCAACGGATATTACTTGCAGACGTTGACGGTGATGGTAAAACAGATATAATTGCCGGTAATTATGGCTGGAATTCAAAACTAAAACCTACAACACAGGACCCGATAAAACTATTTTTATCAGACCTGGATAAGAACGGTACCGTTGATCCAATATTGACTTATAGTATCGATCAAAAAGATTATACGTTTTTAGGTAAAGGGGATATCGAAAAGCAAGTTCCATTGATCAAAAAGAAGTTTTTATACTATCACGATTTCGCAGGTAAAACAGTGCAGCAAATATTTGGTGATTCTTTAAGTAGTCAGCCGTGGATAGTTAATTCATTTACATCTGGAATATTTTATAACAAGGGTCACGGTAATTTCCAATTTAAGGCATTGCCGTCATCTATGCAGTTAGCCCCACTTTTTGGCTTGGCTGTAATGCCGGGGAAAGGTATGTTAACAGGCGGCAACTACTCTGGTGTAGTGCCATTTGAGGGCAGATACGATGCCGATTATGGCGATGTTTTGCTGATAGATAAGGGAAGAAATTTTAAATTTATGTCATCTGTAGCATCAGGATTTTTAGTGAGGGGAGAGGTAAGGGATATTAAGGCTATCAGGACCGTTAAAGGAGTTATTTATGCGGTAGCAATCAACAATAAACCAATTGAATTTTTCAAACCAAACAATTAGAGATGAATAAAATATATAAGTTATTAGTTGGCATAGCATTGCTTTGGAGTACAACTGCCTGTGCCCAGGATGAATGGATAATAAAGGCCGATAAAATTGATCCTGCTAATTACTATGGCGTAACAGTGGCGAATGGGATGATCGGTATTGTATCGTCACCCGAACCGTTTAAGGTAAAGAATGTGGTTTTGGCGGGCGCGTATGATTTGTATGGACGGGGACGTGTGAGTAACTTTCTGAACAGTTTTAATTTGCTCAATATGTACCTGGAGATCAATAACAGGCGTGTTGATGCAAAGAATATCCGAAATTTTAAGCAAGAACTGGACATGCAGCATGCATCGTTCACCACAACATTTGATTATGGTGATGAAGCATCAATCAAATACACTTACTACTCATTACGACACCTGCCTTTTACGGTTTTAATGGATATTTCCGTCACTGCTAAAAAGCCGATCAACATTACAGCTGCCAGTATAATGGAAGCGCCTGATGCTTTAAAAGACGTTCAAAACTATTACAATGAGATCGATCGCCCGCACGTGACCATCAGCCTGCTTACATCAACTGCAAAAAGCCCCACAGGTAAATTGCTATTATGTGCATCGAATACCTTTTTGTTCAATGAAACTCACGGACAGGAGCCACGCGTGATACACGAGATGTGGGATAACAACATGCACCTGATGAAATTCAGCAAAAAGATTGATGCGGGTCAAACTTATAGCTATAATGTTGCCGGATCATCGATTACCTCGGCCCACGATGCAGATCCGCTGAACCAGGCTGAACGGTTGACCATGTTTGCCAAGCTGGAAGGACGTGATCGTTTGGTACAATATCACGAAAAAGCATGGGACGAACTTTGGAAAAGTGATATAAAAATTGAGGGCGATTCGCAATCGCAACAGGATATACATAGCATGTTGTATCATCTGTATTCTTTTTCGCGTGCTGGTACGGCCTATTCGCCTTCACCAATGGGATTGTCAGGTTTAGGGTATAATGGCCACGTATTCTGGGATGCTGATCTTTGGATGTACCCGGCTTTGCTGGTTTTACATCCCGAGATTGCCAAATCCTTAGTGGAATATCGTTTTCAGCGCCTGGGTATTGCCAAACAAAATGCCTTTTCGCATGGCTATAAAGGTGCTATGTTCCCCTGGGAAAGTGCCGACAGTGGGGTAGAAGAAACACCTGTTTGGGCATTAAGCGGTCCGTTTGAACATCATATTACTGCCTGTGTTGCGTTCGCCGCCTGGAACTACTATTGTGTTACACAGGATAAGCAATGGCTATTAGAAAAAGGCTGGCCGATATTATCTGCAACCGCCGATTTTTGGGCAAGCAGGGTGGAAAGGAATGGCTCTGGTCATTATGATATAAAAGATGTAGTTGCAGCTGATGAATGGGCGGAGAATATTGATAATGATGCTTTTACTAATGCTGCTGCTATAGCTAACCTGAAAAATGCGACCGAAGCAGCCAAAATATTAGGTCTTAAAGCTGACCCTGACTGGGATTTGGTGGCACAGAATATTCCGATATTAAAAATGGACAACGGAGTAACCAAAGAGTTTGCTACCTACAAAGGTGAAGGTATAAAACAAGCCGATGTTAACTTACTTGCTTATCCCTTAAAAACGATAACTGATCCCGCCCAGGTAAAAAAG
>DATHLW010000083.1:0-15098 GCA_035487675.1 Mucilaginibacter sp.
TGGGGCATGGAAAATAGAATGGGGCGAGATAAATAGATACCAAAGGCCGGCAGATGGCACAACATTTGACGATAGGTTACTTAGCTTGCCCGTCGCGCTTGTGGGATCGCAATTTGGACAGTTGCCATCCTTTCAGAGCAAAAGCACAAATACACAAAAACGGTATGGCTACAGCGGCAATAGTTTTATAGCTGCCGTTGAATTTGGTCCGCACCTGAAGGCTAAAAGTATCATTACCGGTGGCGAGTCATTCGACCCATCATCAGCACATTTTACCGACCAGGCCGAAGGTTTTATAAACGGACATTTTAAGGACATTTTGTTTTATAAAACAGATGTTTTGAAGCATGCCAAAAGAAGTTATCATCCCGGCTGGTAATGAAGATGTAGAGGATGGTATCACTTGTAGTAACCGACATGATAAAAAGATATCTTTTTGCGGTAATATTACTTTTCGCCGGCATTATGTGCCGTGCCCAAAGTCTGTCGTTAGAAGAATTGCAGAGCCTAACCGCTATGACCACCGATCAGGTACACAATTACCTCATCGCGTCAAAAGGTTTTAGGTGTATAGGTAAAACCGTATTAAACGGCAGGAATTACGAACAGTTCAGGAGCAACAGAATAAGCCCTGCAATAACTGAAACGATATCATTGGGGCAAACAACCGCGCTGATGAGTGGCAGTAACGCACGGCAGGTGATCTACCGGACATTTCGCATGCAGGACCTTAACTCACTCCTTACACAGGCCAAGCGTTCAACCATGACCATGGTTTTCCAGGGCTCAGACGCCTATCAGAATATCTTCCGTTTCGATAATTCACTTTTCATGACCACTATCGATGTTAGCCTGGATAAGAAGTCCGGCACGGTACAGTTGGATGAAAAATAGAAACCTTACTGATATTGGTTCCGTAAAAGTGCGTATTGTAAATAAAAACCTCATTTTCTAACCCATGGACTATAATAGATCTGTAAAACAGACCCCCGGGGGAATGTTAAAAACGCTCTCTTTTACACATGTGGCTATGCTGGCATTCCAGGTGCTTTTTACTATTACTGCTTTCGCTCAATCAAGCAGGATGTATTTTGGCGTGATGAACATGGACGATCAGTTTGTTTTTATAGTTCCGGTTCTTGCATTAGGGGGCTTTTTTGGAGGCTACCTGGTATTTAAGAAACAGAAATATGCGTTGCGCGAAAAGGAAACGCTCCAGGAAAAACTATCAGGGTACCAATCGTCGTTAATAACCCGCTTTGCACTGATACAGGCACCATCTTTTTTTTCTATAGTAGCGTATATTCTCAGCGGTAACGTATTTTTTCTATTTATCACCGCTTTAATGTCTGCTTACTTTATTTTTTTACGCCCTACCCGCGAAAAAATAGAAAACGATCTTCGTTTTGATTTCGACAACCAGATGATCCATCAGCTGAAGGGCGAAGAGATCAATTAAAAGCTTTGCTGCTTGCAAAAAATATGGCGGTAAACACTTGTCTTGTTCAATTTTTGTAACTTTATTTAAAAATCAACAGCATTATCATGCGCATTATAAGATTTATGGCGATAGGCGCCGCAGTAGGTTACGGCATCTATTACATCACCAGGGAAAAAGAGAACGGCAAATCTATACTGGAAGAATTGCTTGAAGATGCTCCGGACTATATGGACCGTGCGAAGAAATATGTAGAATATACCATTGATCAGGTTGCCGAACGCATCCACAAGTAACTGATACAATACCGGGTAAATGCGGGTGTACTGAATAGCCTTCTATTCACCATTTCCTAATAGGCGGGTAATGGGCCTCTTGTTAATTTCCTCATCAACGAAATCAATCAATCACACAAATCAACGGTCCTTACCTGACCACGACTGAAAACCTGCCGACGCCGAAAGAATTTGTATCTGATTTGATGACATCAAAACGATAGTTCCAGATCCTGAGATTTAAAGAGTCTTTGCGGTAAGCATCTTTGAGCCAGATACCCTTATCCGGTGGGATATTTTTGGTATAGCTTGTTTTTAAAAGATACACGCCATCTTTTTGAGTCGTAACTTTTAGCGGTATGGCTTTGCCTGGTACAAATGGCACTGCCTGTATGGCGCAGTAGACCCCGTCGCATGTGCGGCTTGACAAGCTTCCTATCCCGAATCCCTGGAAATATATTGCATCCTGCGAGCTTGAATAATTACCGGAAGCGGAATGTTTAAATTCCAGTAAAGTTTCATCCAGGGAAGCTGAATCCATTTGGAGCTTGATCTTTACTATCGCGCCGTCGGGAATGGTATCCGGTTTTGCAGCAGCAGGCTGAGTGATTTGAGTGGAAACGACATTAGCGGTATTGGGTTCAGGTGTGGTTTCAGTTTTTTTTGTACATGAGGTAAGCAGTACAACACATAGCAGTGGTAATAGGGAAAGTTTCTTCATAGGAACAATTATTGTTAACAATTAGGCAATTGTTTATACGGGAACTATGTAAAGTAGTTGGGTGTTTTTCCACTATACTTTTCAACACAACAAGTAAGTTGTTAACACTTTGAATGCTCTATATTTTAACTGTTTCTTTAGTTTATGGTACATAGGCAGCCTTTTCTTGCTTTTTTACAGTCAACAGAAAAGGTGCTATGTTGCGTAAGTTGTCAGCGCCAGCCTTTGAAATCTAATGGGAATCTTAAGTTTTTCATATTGAATGTAAAGAGGATGAAAATTTAACTTTTAAGATAATTTTAGAATCGTAATAGCAGTGGTTATCGCGGGTAAGCTTCCAGCTTATTACCGAATGATTGCTATTGCAATTTTGGCTTAGCCCAAAAGTGATCAAAGGCGGATAGGTTTAATTGATTGTGAAACAAAACAAGGTTATTTGCGTTCTACAATTCTACACTCAACAATTTGCTGCCCGCAGGCTGGTGTTTGCAAAATCACTCATTGTTTAATGGAAATTAGCCCAGCTTACACTTTTTGCACTATCTCAGGATTGTTTTATGTATTGAATATGAGTTTAACCAAATGGTTAGATCAGTAACACATAATCTTTAACGTCATGCCAGGAATTTATGAGAAAGCCATCCACCAGGAATTAGGGGAATGTATTGAAAACGAACTAAAAAGGAACCATTGCAAAATCATAGTTAACTGTGATAATATGACTTATACTTTTTCAAAATGTCCCGAATATTTATTGGAAAAAATAAACGAAGTAAAAAAGTCGAAAGGCAAGAGTTCTATACTGAACGAGTTTAGTCCAAACTGAAATGTTATTACTTCTTGAGGTGAAAGAGAGGCGTTCAGTCGTGCTTTGTTCATTTTTAAGTATTTATTAGGTTATGCAATATTCTGCCCGCTCAATTGCCGCGGGGGTGGTAGTTATTGTCTGAACCGCTGATTACAAATGATTGGTTTGATTACGCTGATTTTATAAGGCGTCATCCTGAGCCCTGGCGATTGCGGTGCGGTTGGCCTTACTGTTTTTTTTGACAGACTTAACTTTTCCCTACCCTCAATCTCTTTTGTGCTTCATGTATTTTTTCCAAAGCTATTCCGGCAATGAAAAGCACCTGATCACTGATCTCCAATCACTGTTCACTAAACCCCGCCTGCTTTCGGCCGAAGCCAGTTTGCTTTACATTCTCGTACCGGTAGATATTGTTTTAGTTATCCTGGATGGGGGTGGTATCACTGCGGTGGTAACCATAGTATTGCCATTAACTGAAACAGTAGCCGTTGTCGTCATTTTTTGTGGATTGTATTTCGGCTCGATGGTTAATTTCAACTGGTTGCCTGTTAATGCCCATGTGCCTTTTATCGTAGTCACTTCCGGTGCATTGGGTGCAGAGAAGGTCATTACAAATGTGTGGTCTGATTTGTATTCAATTGTTGAATTGCCGGCTTCTTTCGATGTTTTTTCTTCCATTGATTTACCTGCCACTTTCGCATACTCGGCACTATAATAATTCTTCACCGAGACACCATTCCATTTGCCGACGATAGATTGGGCATCGCATGGAGTAAAGCCTGCCAACACGATGGTGACGCCGGTGATAACAAGTAGGGCTTTTAATGTAAAAGCTGTAAACATTGATTTGATTTTCATCTTTTTTGGTTAATTGGTTATAGCAGTAAACACACCGTTTCACGCGTTGTTTCGATTTGCCCGAATGCAGGGTGGGCAAGTTAACTCACCCCAATCCTGAGGAGCAGGGAGGGGTTCGGTCGTGCATTTGCGCGTGTGGGTGTGTTGGGGGTTATACCATGCTCCGTCCCGCTCAATTGCCGCGGGGGCTGTTACTTTTGAAGCACCAAAAGTAACCAAAAGTGCTTGTCAGCAGACACCTGCTTCGTTGCCGCACAGGGCCTTTACCCTGCAAATCAGGCAGAACCTGGGGCCAGATGATTTTGCCCCGCTGTCGCACCCTCTACCCGTGCTTCAGCAAAATCCTAATGCCCCTGCATCCGCACGGCCCACCATCGTTCTGCCTGATTTCGGCCGAAGCTGGTCTGCTGACGGGGGAAACGACAAATCTTAGTGCTAACCGAATCTCCACCCGTCACGGTAGCAAGTTAACTCACCCCGACAACGCTGCGCTGGTCGAGCCCCTTCGCTGCGCAGGATGCATTTTAGCGGATGCAGGCAAAGAATGCTGATCAATAAATAATGGATATATTATTGAAGTACGTACTTCATCAAGCAAAAGACCTGCTTCATGTAATTTATTATAGCGGTGTTTCAGTTTAGTTTTATTTTGGGAACAGCTGCTTCATACTTTGTGATGGCTATTAAGCCGTTTCTAAAAAAAATTTAGCATAAAGTAGTCAGCAATTAACGCGATAAAGAAACTATATCTATTTACAACGATAAATTAAAATCATGAAGTCATTAATGTTAATGTTAGTCCTTATGTTCTTTTCAACAAGTTCTGTATATGAATTTAAACTGAAGAGTATAGATGGCCAGGCTTTTTCACTGGCCCAATATAAAGGCAAAAAAGTACTGATCGTAAATACGGCATCAAAATGCGGGTTTACCCCTCAATATGCCGAATTGCAAAAATTAGCAGATCAATACAAAGACAAGGTGGTTGTAGTGGGCTTTCCAGCAAATAATTTTGCCAACCAGGAGCCTGCAGCAAATTTGGAGATCAAAACATTTTGCCAAAAGAATTTTGGTGTTACATTTCCTTTAAGTTCAAAAATAAGTGTAAAGGGGGAGGATATCGATCCACTATTTGCATACCTTACTTCGGCACCGAATCCCGATTTTACAGGGGAGATTAAATGGAATTTTGAAAAATTCCTGATCGATGAAAACGGCAAACTTATCCATCGTTACCGTTCAAATGTCACTCCTTTATCTCCGGAAATAACTAAGGAATTATAAATTTTTAACAATCAGCTTATTCGGGGTTATCACCTATTTTTTAAAATATGAACAGCTGGTGTTCTTTTAGTCGATCTATCGTGGCTGTAACTGGTATTAAAAATAGCAAACTTCACAAGGGAAATACCCTGTTTGACATAAAATATTATGGATAAAAATATTCCCTCCCTTTCTTGACCCGCAATTGAAGTGTTGCCTGGTTGAAAAATACATTCGAAAATGATTATTCACTTAAAAAATATAACCAATGAAAATTTTTATTTATGGCACTGCTTATCTTGCAAGCCTTTTAATTTTGATTTGCTTTTCTTCCTGCAAAAAAAGCCATCAGGCAGTAGTTAACCAATATAACATTGCCGAGACAAATCTTGTAGCTGATACGGCTGGCTATGGGGCGACCACAATTGACCCAAACCTCCTTAATGCATGGGGCATCGCAGCTAACCCGATGGGAATTATCTGGATATCGTCAAATCATAAAGCAGCGAGTGCGATTTACGATAAAACCGGCAAAGCGTTAAGAGCTCCGGTTACCATCCCTTCGGTTACCCCTAACCAGCCTGGTGCACCAAGCGGGATTGTTTTTAATGGCACAACTGACTTCGGCGGGAATAAATTCATTTTCGCGGGTGAGGATGGG
Organism: Mucilaginibacter sp.; assembly: GCA_035487675.1. Taxonomy (GTDB): domain Bacteria; phylum Bacteroidota; class Bacteroidia; order Sphingobacteriales; family Sphingobacteriaceae; genus Mucilaginibacter. Next base: position 6,025 of record DATHLW010000083.1, read on the forward strand.
GTAATAACGGCCTGGGCCTCCGGTAACGCTGCCGTCAAGGTTGTTGATTGGTCGGCATCTAATGCCGTCTATAAAGGTCTTGCGATGGCAACCGATGCAGGCGCCAACTTTATATATGCAGCCAATTTCAAAGGCGGAAAAATTGATGTGTTCGACAGTAATTTTAATTACGTAACAAGTAAACCGTTCCTCGACCCTACCATTCCGGCCGGATTTGGACCATTCAATATTCAAAATATCGGTGGTTGGTTGTATGTTACTTATGCAAAACTGAAGGCGCCTGATAATATGGATGACCAGGCAGGACCCGGAAATGGATATGTTAATATTTTTAAACCGGACGGAACACTGGTTAAACGTTTTGCTTCTCAGGGTACGCTTAATTCTCCCTGGGGTATTACACACGCGCCTGCAGGTTTTGCTGGCGATGCCGAAGCGATCCTGGTAGGCAATTTCGGCGATGGCCGGATAAATATTTTTGATCTGCAGGGTAATTATAAGGGGCAGCTCCAAAATAACGGTCAGGTGGTAGCCATTGATGGATTGTGGGCTATTGATTTTCTGAACCCGAATGCAAGTGCAACCGATCTCTTGTATTTCACTGCAGGTCCCGGCGGTGAGGCGCATGGCCTTTTTGGATTTTTACAAAAAACAATCGTTACCGGCGGTTATACGCAAAGTAGCGGTGGATATTAAATTGCGGTTTGAATGTTATGAAGAATAAAATACACCATTATAACGTCAAATTATTTAATAGTTTAAATATTTTTTATCGTCAGGCAGGGACACCGAATGCGCCGGTGATCCTGATGATCCATGGTTTTCCTACCTCTTCGTTTATGTTTCGTAACCTGATCCCCATTTTGGCTGAAAAATATCGTGTGATAGCGCCCGACTTGCCGGGATTCGGATTTTCTGATATGCCAGATAGCAGTGAATTTAACTACACTTTTGATAACCTTGCCCAAATAATACAGCTATTTATTGAGGCACTATCAATTAAAAAGTTTGCCTTATATATTTTTGATTACGGCGCCCCTGTAGGGCTTCGCCTGGCACTCGCCAATCCAGAAAATATCACCGGCATCATTGCACAAAACGGCAATGCTTATGAAGAAGGGCTGAGCGAAGCATGGGACCCGATTCGAAAATATTGGGAAGAGCCTTCCCGCAGTAACAGGGATGCCTTAAGAGATTTTATGTCATTAAGAATGACAAAATTTCAATATGAGCACGGGGTGACGGATAGCTCTTTAATAGCACCGGAAACCTATACACTTGATCAATATTTTCTTGACCGTCCGGAGAATGTAGAGATACAACTGGACCTGTTGCGTGATTATAAAAACAATGTGGAACTTTATCCGGTGTTCCAGGAATACTTTCGTAAATGGAGGCCAAAATTATTGGCTGTATGGGGAAATAAAGATCCCTTTTTTTTAGTTGCCGGCGCTGAAGCTTATAAGCGGGACAATCCAAATGCCACAGTAAGAATTTATGATACGGGGCATTTTGTTCTCGAGACCCATCCGACAGAAATTGGTGAAGAAATTATAGGATTTATGCAAGAACTTGTTTGATAAAGGGGCAGATAATGTTTGGCGTGGTAATCAACTGTAGTGCAAATGGTTTGATTGCTACGCCCTTTGTTTTTTTATGAATAAGCCAAGAATACCAACGAGTGAAATGAGTAGCTTTAGTTGAAAGAATCCACCTGATTATTGAAAACCGATATGTAATAGACCTACAGGATGATAAAATCACAAACAACAAAGCTAAAATATGTTTTGCCTATAATACTTTTATACAGCATTATTTTACTGGTGGGCGTGTTTCATCACGAGATATTTTTAGAAGAGGCCCAGCAATTGACTATAAGCCGCGATAGTAATTCTATTACAGATGTTTTTAAAAACATGCTGTACGAGGGGCATGTCACCCTATGGAATACAATTTTGTTTTTTATTACGCATTATATTTCAGCCCGGCCTGTCTATATGCAGCTATTTCATGCTTTGATTATTGCAAGCGCCGCATATATGTTCTTAAGGTATGCGCCATTTAGCCTTTCGTTAAAAATACTGATTATTTTTGGTTGCTATTTTCTGGTAGTATACAGTCTCATTAGCCGTAATTACGCAGTGGGTATACTACTCCTTTTTCTGTGTTGTATTTTGATGGCCGATCCCGCAAAAAAAATGATAAGTATTGGGATGGTGGTTATTTTAATGTGTTTCACACACTTGTTTTATGTGTTTGCGGCCATTGGCATTTTTGTCTACCTGTTTTTTTACACCTTTGGTAAAAGGGAATTATACTGGCGTTTTGCTGTATTTACCTGCCTTTTCCTTTTTGGTTCGATATGTGCTTTTCTTCAAACCCGGCGCATTCCCGGTGATAGCATTGTTCATGTCGCATCGGGCTTGTCGTGGTTTAATGTCCATGATATATCATATGGGATCATATGTTTTGCCAGGGGTTATATCACTGCTCCGCCATTGCACCAGCAATATTTTTGGAATAAACAGTACATACAATATCTGCCTGCTCCATTTATTATTATTTTATCCTTATTAATATTCGCAGCCACTATATTGTTACTTTATAAAAGCAGGAAAGCTCTGTTATTTTATATTCCGCCCGTCGTGTTGTTAACTGTTTTTTTAGCCATGTCAAAGTTGGGAGGCAGCAGGTATTTTGGGTTATACGTTGTTTTTTTTATTGTGGCTCTTTGGCTGGCATACTATGACGGGGTGACTATCTTTCCGCGTGAAAATTTAAGCTTTATTAGAAAATGGGCCCCGAGCGTATTTATCTACGCCATTCTTATTATTCAGTTTTTTACAGGAATATACATGTATTATATCGATATTAAACAACCTTTTTCGAATGCTGAGAATACCATAGATTATTTAAAGTCAAATCATTTAGATACCCTGCCGCTTGCATTTGACGGGTATAATGCGGGGCCGCCGCTCAGTGCCTATTTGGGGAGAAAAATATACTACCTGGATATTGACCAATTTGGCAGCTTTTGCATTTGGAAACAAGCTTATCTTCCTTATCCACGGAGATCTTTGACTAACGAAATTGCTTCATCGCATTATATTCACAGTTTTAAAGAATTTATCCTTATTACCAACCGCAACAATGAATTTAACGATAGCTCGGTTTACAATTTTAACAAGCTGGCAAGTTTTGAAGGAGCAGTTATTGAGGGAGAGGATTATTATGTATACAGGGTAACAAAAAAATGAAGTTCAATAAGCCTCTGCTGCGGGCTCATATTTTACTTTGGGATCCGCCCTTTTAATTTCATGAAATGTCTCTTCGGTGTTTACTTCCCAGATATTCTTTTTTGATTTCTCTCCTGTGATTATGTTATTTACTGCAGCAATAGCTGTAAGCATGGAGTGATCTTGGTTATTGTACTTATGCATCCCATTCCGGCCTATCAAAAATAGGTTTTCCAACTGGTTGGTAAAATCGCTTACCACATCAAATTGAGCATATGAACCAAAGTAAGCCGGATAGCTTTTGCTCACCCGGATGATTGTTTGATCAATCACGTCGTTTCTGTCAATAATATTGATCTGGTGAAGCTCATCAACAGCAAATTGAATAAAATCGTCATCTTTCATTGTCCATAATTCATCACCTTCATTGCAAAAATATTCAAGGCCTATCCAAACCTTTTCAGCATCGGTAACCATGTAAGGCGACCAGTTATTAAATATCTGCAGCCTCCCGATCTTTACATTTTTTTCCTGGATATAAATCCAGTTGTCGGTAATCATGCCATTTGCGTCACTGCCTTTTATTTTAAGTTTATTAAGAAGCAAGCCTACTGTTATAAAATCCCTGTATTGAAGGTTTAGTGCAACTTTTTTAACTGCTTCAGGCACCTTGTCGCCCATGGCTGCGATCAGGTCTTTTACTGGCATTGTGGAGAAATAATAATCACCTTTCACAATTTTTTTTGAATTGGTGTTTCCATCCAGGTAACTTAATTCACAAACCTTTTCTTCCGAGATATCAATGGCAATAACGTCACAATTTTTAATAATTATTCCCCCTTTTTCCTTGACAATGGCGGCAACCGTTTCCCACATTTGACCGGGGCCCAACTTTGGGTACATAAACTGCTCTATTAAACTGGTATCGGTGTTTTTTTGCTCAACAGTTTTGTCTTTATTGAAAGCAGATCTAAAAGCATGAGCCACCGCTTTTGAAACTGACAGTTCCTTAACACGCTGAGCCCCCCAGCCAGCGTCAATATCACTGCATGGTATCCCCCAAACTTTTTCAGTATAATCTTTGAAAAAGGTGTTATAAAGCTCCGTACCAAATCTGCTTATAAAGAAATCTTCTAGCGATCTGATATCCTTTATACGGAATATTTTGACCCACAGATAGGTATATGCAATTTTTATCATCCTTGCAAAGCCCAGATTAGCCAGAGTTTGGTTGTTTAAAGTGATGGGGTAGTCAAAAAATTTCCCCAGGAAGAATATACGCGACTGCCTTTTTCTGATCAGCATTACACGGTCTGACTTTTCGGGATCGGGGCCGGTTGCCGGAATTTTTACGGTTTCTTTTTTATTGTGATAATAAATGTCTTTCAGAATATCAGCTTCCGTACCCGACCCTTGCAGCGGCAAAATGTTCTGCCACCATTTCATCACAATATCGGATTTGGAAAAAAAACGGTGCCCGCCTATATCCATTCTGTTGCCATTGTGAACAACTGTTTTAGAAAGGCCGCCAATATCATTGGTTTTTTCAATGATGATGGGTTTGATATCCGTCCGGGTAATAAGCTCATAAGCCGCCGTTAAACCAGCAGGACCGGCACCAATAATGATTGCAGTTTTACCCATATTAAATATGAATAAATTACGGCAAATACGGGCAATTGGTTGCTCGCGGCGAAACAACATTGTGTTTTTACTTTTTTACTTTCATATCAGTTCCGGATTTACAAAATATATATTTGATTATCAAATGATTAAATCTTCATAAAATATACTGCCACAGATATTTCGGCCAATAGGATCTGGCGATATTTAAAGTAAAATAACCCTGAGCCTTAGCCAACCTCTTAGCCCATTCTCCACTTAATATCTCCCCTGGCCAAAATAAATGTATTCTTAATGTTTCATTGCTCTTTTCCTGTCTTTTATTGGTCATCAAGGAATTATCCTGCTTCGTGTAATTTTTTATATCCCTTGTAAATGCTTTCTTATTATGTGATGACATATCACCGCAGTACTCAGGTGGTTTTCAGCGCTACTATGACAACTTTTACTATCACAGCAAAAATCAGTCGCTGGGAGCCAAGTTGGCTCCAGGTTATCCTACTATTAACCCTGATGCAGTTATTCATCACTTTGATGACTAACGGTTTTGCCTTATCACAAGAGGAGGCTATGTGGCATTATATAGGGAGGAACTGGTTCAGGAACGGCCTGGTACCTTACAGCGGTGGGGCAGATAATAAATCACCATTATTTTATGTGGTTTTTGGTCTGTCAGACTGGCTTTTTGGCGTAAATTATTGGTTCCCGAGGGTTTTGGGCACTATAGTTCAATCCGTGGGAATATTTTATGTGTATAAAATTGCTTTTCACGTTGCAGGCAGGCAGGCAGGGTTGATGGCCATATCCTTTTATGGGCTTTCTGTGCTTTGGCATGGCGCAGATGGCAGGTATGTTTCTTTTACAGAGACTTATGAGGTGATGTGTATTATTGTATCCTTCTACTTTTTTTTAACATCAAAAAATAGAAAAGGGCGTTTCATAAGTGGTTTTATAACCGCAATCGGGTTGGGTTTTCGTTTATCAGCCATTTTCGTTATTGCAGCTTTACTTATAGAGTCTATTCGTAAAAGCCGAATGCTTACGTTCATGTTTTGCCTCGGAGTGTTGTCAGGCGTCTTTACTCTTGCACTGATTGGGTATCTCGCCCGGATTGATTTGCGTGATATTTTCACCTATATGCTGACAGATAATTTCGGTCAGGGAAGCATAACCAATACTAATTTTGTGACGAGAATGGTGCAATTTGATAATATGTTCTTCTACTCAGAAGTGATATTGTTCTATCCTCTTATGCTGGCTTATATATTTATAAAAAGAAAAGTAGACTGGTTGGTTTTATGGGTCATTTTTGTGTTTATTGGCATAAATGTAATTGGAAATTACGCCCGTGTCGACCTTAAAGAGCTATTACCCGGCATGTCCCTTATGGGTGGTTTTACCCTCGATCATTTAATTGACGTATTCCGTATATCCATAAGGAAAGTAATGCTTATCATATGGATATGCTTTTCTCCGAAGTTACTGGAGCCATTTATCAATGTTGGACGGCTATTTACAGGTGAATTTCAAAAGGCAGAAAACTTTTGCCACGAACCATTCATCCCGACCGACGAAAGTGCAAGCAGGCAGCTCGGATTGTGGGTAAAGGCAAATACTTCCCCGCACGATATGGTATTTGTGGCCGGATATGGTGCACAAGTACAAGTCTATTCAGAGCGAATATCTCCAAGTATCTTTTTTAATGTGACCCAGACCAGAAGGGCCAAGGAAAGACTCTTTGTGGACATGAAGAAAAATAAGGCGGAGATGATACTTGTGCCGTTATTCCCTGAGTATCTGCAATGGGTAGATGCCGATTTGCGGTCATATATTGATCAACTGGTTGCCGGGGGGTATTACCTGGACCGGTGCATGTTTAATTACTCTATTTACAAAATCAGAAAGGACAAAAAATAAATCCGGCCCCGGGAACGCCTACCGGATGAGGACCACTTTTATTAGTTATATTTTAGGTTCCAACACTATTTTACTTCCTGTTTAATTCCCGGTTTTCGGCTACCTGCAAATCAGATTTGATGATAGAATGCAATACTTCCAGCGTTGCCATGCCCTTTGTTAACGGCAGGCAGACCTATAAACGACGCATTAATAACTTATTCCATTAACTTTAAATAACCCAAATGGAATGGGTCTTCTTTTACCCCGGCGGCGGTTGTAATTTCAATTTTATATTTCTCCTTTTGAAAAGGTGACAACATTTCTTCAACCTGGTAAAAATCATCTACATCGATACCGTATTTATCATCAATATGAGAATATGCGCTGCCGAAATGATTATGCTGAAAAAACAGAGTGTTTTTTGCTTCCGTTATAGCAGTAGCTTTATCCTTCTTAACGGTAAGTAAAATATGGTGTTGTTCTTCAAACCTGTTTTCCTGGTAACCGCCAAGATTGATGAAAAACAATTTGCGTTCCTGCTCATGTGGGCGCTCGTCGGCTTCATCTTTTATGCTAACATTAATTTGATAGCCCTCAACTGCAGTTACTTCCCGCCAGGCATCAGCATGAATTCTTGTTTCCGGCCAGAAGGCTTTTATTTCCGGCACTAACTCCTGCACAGAAGTAGCAACACCAAAGAAAATATCATGCTGCTCCGTATGCCTTCCCCGCGGCTTGCAGCCTAATAATAACATGAAAAGTCTCAAATTCGACATCATAGTATCTGATTTTTTATGACCTTACGTACCAGCAGTACGATCAGTTGCCCTGCTTACCGCAAATTTATCAGCAAAACCCTATGATTCGAAGTCACATACAGCGTTCTCTCATCGCCTGATAAGCTGCAATTCGAAACCAGGTCATTAACCAAAATTTTGCCGAGCAATTTACCTGCTTTATTGAAAACCCATATACCACCGGGACCACTGGCAAATACATCGCCTTTTTTGTCGATCTTCATGCCATCGGGCATGCCGGCGGCAGTTTTGCTGGCCGCCATTGCGCTGTAAAATATCCGTCCGTGGACGAAAAGACCATTTTTATCCAGGTCATAGGCATACCAGAAAGGTTTTCGCGGGTCGGAATTAGAAATAAGAATGGTTTTGCCATCCGGGAAAAAAGCGATGCCGTTTGGTCGTGTGAGTGTGTCGGTAAGCAGGGTTATTTTGCCCTCTTTTGAAATTCTATAAACTCCCTGGTAGGGGGCTTCTTTCAGCGGATCGTCTACATTTTTTTCAAGCCCGTAAGGCGGGTCGGTAAAGTAAATATCGTCGTTACTTAAAAAAGCAAGATCATTTGGGCTGTCAAACTTTTTGCCTTTATAATTGGATGCTATTTTGATGAACTTTGCTTTAGGTTTATCTAAAGGTGCATCCATTACAGATACAACCCTGTCGCCATCCTGGCATATAACCAGCTGTCCTTTTATATTCAACCCCAAACCATTTGAACCGAGCTCTCCGCCCCGCGGAATGGTACCGGTATAGCCCGAAGGCTTTAAATAGACCTCTTTGCCTTTTTGTTCGGTCCATTTATAAATAACGTTCTTTTTTACATCCGAGAAGATGAGCATTTTGTGGTTTTCTACCCATACCGGCCCTTCCGACCATGCAAATCCGTCGGCTAAAATCCTGGCCTTAGCTGTTTTGCTCACTAAGGTGCTAAATTGAGGGTCAATTTGCTGCAATTTCATCAAAGGTTTGGCAGGCTGGGCATAGCTTGCTTCAACCACCCCTATAAAAAGAAGAATTATCGCGGTTAAAACACGGGTACATACAATCATATTTTCTGTTGGTTACAATTCGGTTTTCGAATACCCAAGTTAGTCACTTTTCAATTTAATTATCCATGCTCTGTTCATAAAGTTCAATTTCTGTGGGGTCGGAAGTGCAGGACTGAATTCATCAAGGAAATATCCTGTTTCATGTAAAATATTATAGATAATAATATACTTCTCCTTTCTTGGCAGGCAGTTCGGGTATGATTTAGTTAGATTTAAGTGAATAAGCATAGGATTGAATTGTTGGATAGTTTCCGGTTTATAGCGATTCTATCCGTAATGCTTTTTCACTTCACCTATTCGTGGACGGCCCGGGATCCGTATGGGAAGTTTTTCCTCCATATTTTTCATTATGGTTACCTTGGAGTCCAGTTTTTCTTTATGATATCCGGCTTTGTGATCAGCTATACCCTGGAGAATACGCCAAACCTGCTTTCATTTTACAAAAATCGCTTCAGCCGTCTTTTTCCACCTAT
>DATHLW010000084.1:0-4196 GCA_035487675.1 Mucilaginibacter sp.
CTTATGTGGCTTATGTAAAGATTAGTCCGCAGAAACCGGTAGCCAGCATCCTTCCAAGCCAGACATCGGCCTGCGGTACCTTTACCCTGTCTGCTAAAAATTTATCCCCAGGCAACAACACACAGTATGATTTCTATCTAAAAGATGAAAATGGGAATATTGTGCAGCATTTAACTTATCCTGATACGAGGGATGCCATTTTTCAACCGATCACCCCTACTGTTCTTACATTCTATTCAATTTATGTTACTGTTACCGACCAGTGTGGTAATCAAGCCACTTCAGCTCCTGTGAATGTGCCGGTTGCCCCATCATCATTGGTTTCTCAAATACAAATTAAAGGGAATGTAAATTCGGTTTGTTTAGGCAGCCCGGTAACCTTCCAGAATATTTCAACTGGTGGTGACAGATTTACTATTACCGTATATGATTCGAATAAAAAGCCAATCCTGACATTACCCGCCGGAACGAGCGATATGAATTATACACCGACAGCAGCGGGCATATATTATGTTTCTATTACAGCAGGCAATAATGGGTGCGGCGATGCACCGGTTTCAGCATTGAAACAGTTTACTGTTTATCCTATTCCGGCTCCAAACTTTACCTGGACGGCTGATCAGAACTTTAATGTCACCTTTAATAATACAACACCGGGCGAGGATGCTGTTCCGGCATCATCTTTAGTTTATAAATGGGATTTTGGGGACGGGTCGGCATTGGATCCGTCATATATACCTGCTACCCACCATTTTGATGTTAGCAAACAGCCATTTACTGTTACGCTGACCGCAACAACACCAGGTTCAGATTGCTCTGCAGTTATACAACAAACCATAAATATTACATTTCATGGCAACTTATTTTTGCCAAATGCGTTTATTCCAGCTAGTTCAAATAAAAACTTAAACACATTTATTGCCAAAGGCTTTGGGCTTAAAACATGGCGCATGCAGATATTTAACAATTTTGGCCAGTTAGTTTGGGAAACTACCAAGCTTGACAACGATGGTGCACCTGTTGAAGGATGGGATGGCACCTACAAGGGCAAGATAGTTGAGCAGGGCGTGTATATATGGCAAATAACAGCTACACTTTTGAATGGCGAGGAATGGAAAGGGATGTCATACCATAATTCATCACCAAGCAAAACAGGAGCTATTCATTTAATAAGATAATACAGGGTGATGAATAATTTGGTTATGAGGTGGTCTTTGCTTCTGATGATGCTATTGAAAGGGTTTACATCCTTTGCTCAGGATCACCTATATTCCCAGTTTTTCAACTCGCCCTTATATCTTAACCCCGCGCTCACAGGCCAGTTTAAAGCCGATCTGAGGATGAATTTGATCTACCGCAACCAATGGACTGCGGTTCCGGGTACTCTATCTTACGTGTCTGGTTCGATTGATTGGAACATTCCGCGTTTTGGTGGCGGTATTGGTTTGTTATTTACTCGCAGTAGCGAAGGTACTGCGTACCTGGATAAAACTAATTTATCAGGATTGTACTCTTATAGTATTGGCTCGGATGAATTTGTGCTTTCATTTGGATTGCAGGCTGGTTTTACCAATCGTAAGATCGACTATAGCAAACTTATCTTCGACGACCAGTTAGATCCAAGTCTTGGTATTATTCCAGGTTCAGTTTCGTCGGCTACCGAACTACCGTTTAATAATAAATTTTATTTTGATTCGGGTATAGGCACTAACCTGGTTATTGGTGAATTTAACATTGGCGCTGCTTTACAACATATTAATCAGCCCAATGAATCTTTTACGGGCTTACCTGCCAAATTACCGATGCGTCTTAATACGCATATTAGCTATCGTCTTGACCTTGATCCATATCAAGACATGGATGATGACGATAAAACCTATGTCATACCTTCAGTTGTTTATTACAAACAAGACAAGTTTCAATCATATAGCATTGGCATGCAATACAAGCGTCGTGGAGTAAATGTTGGTATTTCTTATAGAAGTGGTGCACAAACTGGCCCTAGTGCTGTCGTTTTATCTCTTATATTTGATCTGTTTATTAATAGGGAGGGTGGTGAAAAGTTGCGCTTTGGATTTAGTCACGATGCAGCTGCGCAGGGTCTTACCTATGGTAATACAGCGGGTAGTACCGAAGGAAGTATAGGATATGAAACAACCTTGCCTTCCAGCGGCGATGGCACGTCATCACAACGATTTGAAGGCGCAAGGCGCTGTTACGAATTTTACTAATGTCAAAGAGTTACTTAACCAACCAGGCACACAAAAAGAAGTTTGCATATAAATTGATCATATTCCTGATCATTATTGCTATTTTTTTCACGTTTGTTCTCATCAGGTTTGCACGTAGTGGAACGAATAAGGAAATAGTAAATAACCCTCCAAAAAACGTGGACGTTTACGTAATTGCAAAACAATTCGTAAAACAAAATATTAAGACTTCCAACATAGTTTTCCCCGAAACAGGGTATCAATTTGACCAAAAAACAGACTCTACCTATACCATAAAATCTTATGTGGAATCGAAAAATCAATCTGGAGAAAAAATTGTAACTCCATTCGTAATTACATTGAAATTTTTTGGTGGAGATGCCCTGAATAGAAACAGATGGAAAATGATCAGCCTGATCAAGAATTAGTTCAGTGCCAGTATAACAAAAAAGCACCCTGGAACTCACCAGGATGCTTCAATCACTCTAAAACAATCACCTCTTAATTAAGAAGTATCTTTAAATAACTATATGAAGGATAATTATTGACTAAATAATTTAATTAGTCAAATATACCGAATTAAGTCAATGTTAAATTACAAGCAGTAGATTTTTGACCCCAAGGTGACAGTAGATCAATACTTTAAGCCCTTAATGAAGATATCGATCAGCATCAGGCGTTTATTGTGAATTTCTTCCAGATGCTCTTTACGTGGAAAACTATTCTTTTTATTATAGGCTGTTGAGCCCACCCTTACTCCGTGTAATGCATCAAGCATCAGATCTACGATTTCACGTGAATTATCTACAGGTTTTATGTTACCCCTTTCAGCCTCTGCTATTATCGCATTACCCAACAGGTTCATCTCCGATTGACGTATGTGATCCACTATCTCCCATATAGCATCAGGCATATTTTGTTCATTCAGCCTGATATGGTCAAAGAAATTATAATTATTCAGAATAAAGTTGTGATGGGTGTCAATCTGAAATACAAAAGCTTCTTTCAGGTCTGCGATCTTACTAATATTATCTTCTAATATCTTTAGATAATCGTTAGCAAGCTTGCGGGTTACTGCTATGTATAACTGGCTTTTATCAGGAAAGTAATAATAAAGTAAGGCCTTGGATAGGGATAATGAACCGGCAATCTCGTTCATTGTGGTTTTTGAATAACCATAATGCAAAAATTGTTCATAAGCCGCTTCTAGTATTTTTTCTCTTTTTATATCCTGCTGATCGCTTACTATGCTCATTAAAGATTAATTGTTAAATGGACAAATCCTGACTTTTCTAACAAATCTATCAAAAATTCCAACATTGTAATGTCATATTTACACAATGAGTTCATCCGTAAGTTGGTCAAATTAACTCATTGATTGAAAGGTGAAACATTCAGTAGAACAAAAAAACTGCCCTGTTTTAAACAAGGCAGCTTTCCTGAAATGTGAATATTTAATTAAACCATTTGACTTACTTCTACCTCTTCTACATCTTCTATAGTTTCTTTCTTGCTGAAAAGAGCCGATTTGATACGTACCCGGATGATATACATACAAGGTACCAGTATCAATGTGATAATAGTTGCAAAACCTAAGCCAAAGATCATTGTCCACGACAATGGCCCCCAGAATGCCACGTTATCGCCGCCAAAATAAATATGCGGTTTAAACGAATTAAATAAGGCCCAAAAATCAATATTAAAGCCCACAGCTAATGGAAGCAATCCCAACATCGCGGCGGTGGCTGTTAATAATACCGGTGTCATACGCGTGCGTGCAGCCTCTACCACTGCATCATGTAAGCTTGCTCCCTGCTCTATCAGCATATCTGTAAATTCTACCAGTAAGATACCGTTTCGCACAACAACACCGGCCAGGGCTACGATACCGATACCTGTCATGACGATAGAAATTGTCATTTTAAATATGGCGACACCCAAGAACACACCTATGATACTGAAGAATATTTCAGTCAGGATAATAAA
>DATHLW010000085.1:0-2489 GCA_035487675.1 Mucilaginibacter sp.
CACTTTTGCCGCAAGTACTGGAAATTCACAATACCTTACTGACAAAGGCAAATGAAAAGAAAGTGTGAAAGTGTGGTAGTGCATCTTTCAACTTCTACACTTTAGCAATTTTATTTTAGTTTAGCAAGTGCATCTTTAATCCTAGCCCAGGCACGCTCAATATTTGTCATACTATTCGCGAATGAAAACCTAATACAACGGGGTTCTCCGAATGCATCACCCATAACTGATGAAACATGGGCCGTATTTAATAAATACATACAAAGATCGTTTGAATTTTGAATGGTAGTTAAACCATCCGACTTTCCAAAGAAAAAAGAAATATCGGGGAAAATATAAAATGCGCCTTCCGGATTGAAACATTTAATACCGGGTATCCCGTCCACAAGTTCCATCGTTTTCTCCCTTCTTCGTCTGAATTCTTCCACCATTTCAAAACTCGGTTTAAGATCTGTAGTAAGCGCAGTTACGGCAGCTTTCTGAGTAATTGAATTAGTGGCACTCGTAAATTGTCCCTGTAATTTCTCACATGCTTTTGCAATTTCAACTGATGCAGCTATATACCCCAATCTCCATCCCGTCATGGCAAACCCTTTGCTCAGGCCGTTTACTATTACGATCCTGTCTTTAAGATCGCTGAACTGCGCGATACTCTCATGTTTTCCTACAAAATCAATATACTCATAGATCTCATCAGAAATTATGGCAACTTCCGGATGTTTTCTGAATATGACAGCCAACACTTCCAGTTCATTTTTGCTGTAAACAGCTCCTGAAGGATTGCAGGGTGAAGAAAATAAGAAAGCTTTTGTTTTCGGTGTAATGGCTGCCTCTAATTGCGTAGGCGTAATTTTAAAACCAGATTCCAGGCTTGTGTGCACTTCCACAACTTTCCCGCGCGCAATTTTTACGAGTTCAGAATATGTAACCCAATATGGTGTAGGGATAATCACTTCATCACCATCGTCAACGAGTGCAAGCAAGGTATTAGCAAGGCTTTGTTTGGCCCCTGTTGAGGCAACAATTTGTTCAGGTTTATAATCCAGGTTATTATCTCTTTTCAACTTTTCACAAATGGCCTGACGCAGGTCAAGATATCCCGGTACAGGTGTATAATGACTCCAGTTATCATCAATTGCTTTTTTTGCAGCTTCTTTAATATGTTGTGGTGTATCAAAATCAGGTTCACCAACGCTGAGGTCAATGACATCTACTCCCTGTGCGCGCAGTTCACGGCTGAGTTTAGCCATTTTCAAAGTTTCCGGTTCACTGAAACGAGATAAAATTGAGGATAGTTGCATAGTGATTCTTTACGATTTATTGCGGCCGCAAATGTACCTCTTTTTTTAAAACCGTGTACGTTTTTACGCATAACGCCCAACGCCTAAAGCTTAACGCGAAACGCATAATGCCGAGTGCCGAATAATATGAGATTATTCACGATAGATCATTTGTAATTAAAATAACTCTGGAAATAATTTCCGATCATATCAATTACACGTTAGGTGTTTCGCGTTAAGCTTTAGGCGTTCGGCTTAATTAACCCTCACTGATTTTATCATCAATTTATTTTGCTGGGAATTAGGTGAATCAAGAAATCCCTGCAGGTAAACATTATAACTTTTGGTGCTATCGAACTGAAGGCTATCCAGTCGTATAAAATTCGTACTATCCAGACTTGGATTCAAGCTGTCTATTCTTGGATTAGAGCTGTCTGTAAAAGCAAAAATCTGGTTTGTTCCGATATGTACTAATTGGCTGAAAGTGTAAAGACCCGGATTCGGATTGTATCCTATAAAAGGAGTAATTCCTGTGATTATTGTATCTCTTACAGAGATATGGAAAGTATCAATAAGATAATCGTTCTTATAAATAAGTTTGAGACCTATATATGAACCCGGAGAAAAATTCATAAACCGGATTGTCGTGAACGTATCGTATCGAACAGGCGGATTGTCCTGTAAAATGATAAGCGTTGTGGAATTGGAATTCAAAGTATCGAAAAAAAAGATACTGTAATGGCCTCCCTGTTGAAATGCTGCATTTCCATGTATGTTCATACTTGTATCCTGCGCCAGGAATATATTCATATCACTGATCCTTGAGATGGTTGTATCGTATGGATTTCCATCTACTCCGGTAGTCAGACCAAAAGCGAGTGGGTTGGAATATAAAAGAGTTCCATCTATCGTCATAGAAACCGGGCCAACGCCATAAGCAACATGCGTAAGTCCTACAAATGACTTATTTGCATTGATATTTGCGGATTTATTGCAGGAAAACAGGCTCAAAGCCAGGAGCTGGAAACTGAAAGCTTTTAATTTGTTACAGAAAGATATGGGTCTGAACTTGTTAAAAATCATGAATTCGTGCGGATTAATTTGATTTTACCTTTTAGAGCGTGAAAATAGCAAAACAAGGCATCTTATCCATCGTCTTAACATTTTAGTTATCAATTGGAAAACCTATCTTTGCCGCTCTTAAAAAAA
>DATHLW010000086.1:0-4754 GCA_035487675.1 Mucilaginibacter sp.
TATCAGAGCCAGCAGTACACTGAATATGATCAATATCGATTCGCCCAGATATTCTTTCCAGTCGCGCAGGATATAAACTTCGGGTTTATCGCCGTGATGTGCTTTCTTTAAATTTCCGGGAACAGGATGTACATCTTTTGCCATAAGGTATTGAATTACACCTTAAAAATAGAGAAAGAATTTCTAAAGTTGCATTGGCACTTGCAGTAGCAGTTTTTAAATAACGACTGCTACTGCAACTATAAACTGCTACTGAAACTAAACCGCGTCCGACAGCGAAGTAAACGTAAACTCCTTGATCTTTATCGGTGGGATCAAATAGCTGCGGTAACTTTCGACACTGATGCTTCTTTCGGGCTTTCCTAAGGCTTCCACATTGTTCAGCATGATCACCGGGCTTTCGTTGAACCTGAAATTTTTGATCGGGAATTTGATCTGGCCGTTCTCGATATAAAAAAGGCCGTCGCGGGTCAGTCCGGTGAGCAATAACGATTGCGGGTCGACCATGCGGATATACCACAGGCGCGATACCAGGATACCTTTTTCTGTACTTTTGATCATATCCTCGATAGTTACATCACCGCCTTCCATAATAATATTGGCGGGTCCCGGTAAAGGTTTTACTCCTTTTTTATCGGCCCAATAACGGGAATATGATAAGTTTTTCACTACTCCCTTATCTATCCAAACCGTCTTCTCTCGCGGTAAACCTTCGCCGCTCCAGGTGGCTGAAGGCAGTTCTGCGTTAAACGGATCTGAGTATATGGTTACTTTCTCATCAACTAACTGCTCACCCAGGCGTGTGCCTCCACCCTTTTTGCTCAAAAAGCTGCGGCCCTCTTCGGCGCTGCGTGCATCAAAGCGGAACATATTCTCAAGCATGTAAGTTGCGGCCACCGGTTCCAGTATCACAGTATATTTACCGGGTTCTATTGCCTTTGCACCTACCGAACCACTGGCTTTACTTGCAGCTACTTTAGTGGCAGCAAAGGTATCGAGTTTGTTCACATCGGTAAAGCCACGCGCAGCGTAGCCCGAGGCTGTCCCCTCCTGGTTACGTGTGGTGACTGAAAAGGTCACATCGCTGCCCTTATTATAAGCGAACAAACCCTTTGAGTTCATAACGGAACTGAACCCGGTTGAGTTTTCTAAAAATCCTGCTGCTGTTAGTTTAGCTTCTTTAGTTACCGACAAACTTTTGGCTACCATTTCTGCACGGCTGTCCGGCGTCATGGCAGCAGTGTTAGCATTATAGGTGATAGACTCCGCAAAGGTCTGCGGACCGAGCATCGGCATATATTCCGGGTTAGGTGGTGCCAATTGTGCCAGCTCTTCTGAACGGCGAACAACACGTTCCAATGCGGCGTCATCAAACTCATCAATTGTAGCTGTACCGGCTTTTTTGCCATAAACCGATGTCACTGCCAATCCCATCGTACTAATATCACCGGCAGTGGAAACCGCATTTAAAGCATAACGGATATTACCACCCTCGCTGCCGCTGAGGCTTACCTCGCATTCATCAGCTTTTGAATAACTAAGCACCTTCTTTAATATCACCTGTGCTTCTTCTTTACTTAATATAGGCATGATTATCCGATCTTTCTTTTTGTGTTGATTACATTAACTCCCTTAAACAATGCAGTAGATGCCCCGTGCGATACCGCGCTTGATTGGCTTGGTTGTCCTTTTCCATCATTAAAAGCGCCTCCAAGCCGATAGTCCTTTTCATCACAAACCTGCGCACATGAGTTCCAGAACTCACGGGTATTGGCCTGGTAAGCCACATCATTCAGCATTCCGGCAATTTTGCCGTCCTTGATCTCGTAAAACAGCTGGCCGCCAAACTGGAAGTTATATCGCTGCTGATCAATAGAGAATGAGCCGTCACCAATAATATAAATGCCTTTCTCTACATTTTTTATCATATCATCCACGCTTAATGGTGATTTACCTGGCTGCAAAGACACGTTCGGCATACGTTGGAATTGCACATCCTGCCAGCTTTGGGCGTAGCAGCATCCCTGCGATTCCTTCAGTCCGATGATATGCGCCTGGTCGCGGATGGCCTGGTAGTTCACCAGGATGCCGTCTTTTATCAGGTCCCATTTTTTGCATTTTACGCCTTCATCATCATAGCCTACGGCGCCTAATGATCCTACCTGCGTTTTATCGGCCACAATATTTACTTGTTTACTGCCGAAGTTAAAGTTGCCCGATTTCCATTTATCCAAAGTAAGAAAGCTCGTCCCGGCAAAATTGGCCTCGTAACCCAATACACGGTCAAGTTCAGTCGGGTGCCCTACCGATTCGTGTATCGTTAGCCATAAATGGCTTGGGTCGAGCACCATATCATATTTGCCCGGCTCAACCGACTTGGCAGCAATCTTATCCTTAACCTGTTGAGTCGCAGCTTTAATATCTTCGAGTATATCGTAACGATTTTTGTAGCGGGTAGTAATACCACTAACCTTTTCACTGTCAAGTGGTGTTAGATACTCATAACCCATACCTACAGGAGAGCTCAATGATCGGCGTGTTTCAAAACTACCCTGCGATGAATCAATTTTAGTAACGGTAAATCCCGGCGAAATGCGGTGAATATCCTGGTCAATGTAAGAGCCGTCTGTAGATGCAAAATATTTCTGCTCGTTCACCATAAACAGGTTGGAGTTGACAAAATTGGCTCCGCCCTGCATAGCAATCGCGTTGGCATTCAATAGCAGGTCCACCTTTTCTTTAATGGGTACCTCAAAGGCGCTTTTCTCAATCGGTGTTTTCCAGCTTACCTCGCCATAGCCTTTTTGCGGGGCCAATTGTACAGGATCGCCACCCACTTTAGCATTGGCCTTTGCTACGGCTACTGCCCTTTCGGCTGTTTTGGCAACACCCTCTTTAGTTACCACATTGCTTGCTGCAAAGCCCCAGCAGCCATTTACGATTACCCGGATGCCTACACCAAACGATTCGGTATTAGCCACATTCAGCACTTTGTTTTCGCGGGTGATGATAAACTGGTTCAGGTAGCGCCCGATGCGGATATCGGCATAGGTAGCTCCTTTTGCTTTGGCAACGGTGAGCGCTGCATCGGCCAATTCTTTTTTAACCTTTACATCGATACCGTCCAATGCCTGCGACGGGTCGATAGTTTTCCCGAAGGCTTTCAGATCAGGTAGCAGCATGGCGCTTGCCCCTAAACCTGATAAATAAATAAAGTCTCGTCTTCTCAAAGTTATTTCTCCTTATGATTTTGTTCAGTTTTTTAATTTCCCCTCCACCCACAAATACACGCATGCTCCCAATAGCAGCATATAAAAATAGATTTTCGGCACCTCAATTTGTAGCTTTTCATGTATCTGTTTTGTTACAGATGCATCCTGAGTATATGTTTCAGCATATTGGCGCGTAACTGCCAGTTTTTCAGATACTTTTACACTGTTCCAATCCTTATCTTCATAAACATACCACCATGCAGGCTGACTATTATTTTGTTTAACAGAATGCCATCCACTTGATGAAGGCCAGTAAATATTGTTCCATTCAAAGGGTACTGATGGATTTTGAACAGGCACAATAATGATGTTGTCTGCAGTGATTTTTTCAGGAGCTTGCGATGATTGTAACTGCAAATTGACAGGTTCATTAACCGTTGGGGATTGTGCAAAAGTCCAATTTTCGGGGGCAGGAGTTTTTCGGGCAGTTTTCCCGATCAATAACGACCAGAATGCCGAATAATCACCCTTATCACTCGCAAGTACCCAATTGTAAGTATTGGTAATAGTTGTAAATACTAGTCGTCCTGCACCAGTCATCGATGAATTAACAAAAATATGACCTTGCGCATCGTTAACCAATGGTTGTGTATTGGGTTGATTTCGGATAAAGCTTTGATCTGTTTTAAGCAGAGCTGATCTGTCTTTTTTACCACTGATGACCAACGCAAGCGGTGGTGGATTTTTTATATCAAGCTTTTCAACCGGGAAATCCGTTTGCAGCCACGATGACCCTTTTGATAAACTGTCGGCGCGAACGATTATCCCCAGTCCTTTTTGTGTTACCTGCTGTTTTAAAGCTCCTTCTGATTTTAATACCGAGAGGTCGCCAATTACCAGGTCGAATTGTTCCAGCACGCCGGCATTTAAATGATCTACCTTTACCGGCTGCATATTTACATACTCGCTACTGAATTTATCTTTTGAGATAGCCGACCTTACAGCTACTTCAAAACCATTTTCCGAGAGCCAGTTTTTCAAAAACCGGGTTTCAAAATCCGGCGAAGCGGATAGTATCAGGATTTTTAATGGTTTTATTGGGTCGATCTGAACGGGCAGACTTTCATTTTCAAGTGTATCTTTTTCAGCGATGGCCTGTAAATGGTAAACCGACCTGCCTTCGTTTTTAGGAACGGCAGTCAACTCAAATTCTTTATTGCTTTTTGCGGGAATGATCGCAGTATCTAATTGCGTACTTAGTCCGGTAAGAATTAGCCTGACTGCTTTTGAACTATTATTTTTATACCTGCCCTGTACAGTTAAGCTTTCCCCCGATTTTAACTTTTGATTCCAATTTACAGCAATGATGCCACCGGGTATTGGTGATGGATGAAAAACGAGAGGAAGACGCCCCAACTGGTTCAATTCATTTCCATTTAGTCCGTACCCAAATACATGCACTCTGGTGAATGCAGGGCTATCAGTTTTCAGCCCATCCGGGCGGATCTGCTTTGCTTTTGGATAAACTTTTTGGACTGATCT